>JAJJPK010000028.1:0-68853 GCA_032907565.1 Cyclobacteriaceae bacterium
TCACTTCGCTGCGCGCCAATATAAGGTGTACCTCGAAAGGAGATTTCCTGTGGCGCGCGACCATCCCAACATTCTATTCCCGGGGCTGCGCCCCGGGCTACCGATATGCCGCCCCTGACGGGGCTCTATGCACCCCACCTTTGATCGGGCGACCGGTTACCGTTTACCGATTTTACTATTACCAATCTTTATAATAACTGAGACGCACGGCTGTGCGTCTCTACTGCACGACACCATTGATTACCGATCACCATTTACCTCATACTCCTCACTCTCACTCTCACTCTCACTCTCACACTCACACTGTCCCCTCCACACGCCCCTTAATCCTTTAAAGGGGTCCGGCGCGCGGGTGACCCGATTACCTCACACGCCTCACTCTCACGCTCACGCTGTCTCAGTGTACGTCCTGGCCGGTAAAACGGAACTCGAAGCGATCAGCAATGTTTGCTACCTCCTGGATCATCTCTTTGACCAATTCGGGATGCGCGTTGTCGTTCGTGCAGGAGGCCACAACCTTGAGAAAGCTGTCCTCGAGAATAAAGCGGCTGTAGTCAAACTCACCGTTCTTTTCGAGCAGGTCACGAAGGTCGATGCTTTCGTCGAAATCGCAAATCTTGGAAACGAACAACACATGATCCCTGCCGGTTGCCCCGGTGCGGGTGTACGCCAGCACAGTCTGAAATCGTCCGGCGCTAAGAGGAACAACAATAACGGCCTTGGAGTTATCGTAATCCGTGTACTGGCCGCCTACCTCTTCGGCAAACTGGCGCGCATAGTCGAGGACATTAGCCATAGGTTTGAAGGCATTGGTTATGTGAATGTAACAAAAAGTATGAAAACGGGCTATGCCGCGCGATCAATAAAACCAGTGAAAGCGCGTTCCCTTGCGGGAAAACTCGACGGTTGGCGATGGGATCTTGATCACGTTCAATAGGGTCAGGACGGTCCGTATTGCTTTTGACCGTGTGGGAATGGCTGTCAGGTCGGGATCCAGGCTCACATAGTACTGGCGGTAAGGATCGTATCCCATCTTCTCATTTATCACGTCAAGCGCATAGGGCATATCAGCGACGCCATACCCGACGGCGACATTCAGCCACTTGGGAAAGGTGAAGAATTTGTCTGCATCTACCGATAGCCAGTAGGTCTGTGCATTGTAATCTTTAAGCAGCCGGGCGGCGAATGTGTTGCCCAATGCCTCGGGACGGATCAGCGGATAATCCGTAGCGTGGTAGGAGAATTTGGGATAAATTCGAATTTCGTTCCAGGCCTTCTTCTGCCCGAAGAAAAGCAACGAGCCGAGGGCATTCGCTGTGAGGTCGCCTGCCGATGCTCCATAGTCCGACGAAAACCCATCCATAATCTCGATAGGCAGAAGCATGAGGAAGCCCGTAAGGGCAGCGGGCAAAGCACTCTTATCGTCAGGGACACCACACCATTGAAGCAACTTGTCCGTACCGTAGCTGAGATAGAAAGCTGAAAAGAAGTGCCCGACTTTATCTACCTGCTTCCATTCCTTTAGGTCGTTGAAAAAGGCAAACGATTGTCGGGACGATTCTTTATACCAAAGGTGATTCAGGCCGGCAAGGCCCGCGCCGTAGGTCACCGAGCCTGCAATAACCACCGTTCGAAGCCGCCTGTTCCTGACCTCTTCATTCGCCGTCGTGTCCTGGTACTGTGCACGGACACCCAGGACAAGGGACACCAGGACGACAGAAAGAATAGCGGTCTTCATTTCTACTTCGGTATTTTTGACGTCTGAAAAGCAGTTTCACTAGTTATTTCGCATAGCCTCTGGGTTTAACTCCTCTTCGACGCTGTCCTCTTCGCGTCGGGCGGGAGCCGTGTTCCTGTTCTTACGGGCAATACGAATCAGGTCCCTGAAGTCGTTGAAACTTTGGACGTGCTGAAGGCTTACTCCAGTTGTGAAATACTGGTTATTTACGGATGTTGAGAGCTGGTTGTAGTTGGTGCGGTTGTACATCTTCACCTTGAATTTTCCATCGGCGGTGAGATAATAATCGACAGTCCAATCGCCGGCGACACTCGCAACATTATTTTGGTTATACATGCCATTATACTCCGTATTTCCAAAGGTGCCGTCCCTTGTGATGCGCAGTCGTCCGTTAAGGAACGTATACGACAACCGCAATTGGAACGTGTTGAAAGCTTCCTGGTCCATCGTACCGAGGTCCACATCAATTTCAAGGTTTTCATCCACCTGGCTCATCCAGTAGCTGAGCTGATTGGATAGCAGTTCACTTACGCTGTTGTATAGCGTACCACTTGTGTTGAACGACTCCAGCGGCTGGAACTTTCTCAGCACGATCAGACTGAACACCTGCCTCTTCAATTCCTGTTCGTCGAGCTTGTTCTTGAAAGTATCAAAGACAAATGATAGCGGCATGTTCGCGACGCTCACGGTCTGGGGAAGTTCAGGTGCGACAATATCAAATGTAATATCAGGTGCGCGCATTGCTCCCTCCAGGTTCAGCAAGACTTGAACTGGATATTTTCGTCTCAGCTCAGGGCTTGAAGTCGACGTATTGTCGGCTACAAGGGGAGCAAATGAAGCAAGCTGATTGTACGAAGCGTCGATATCCAGACTCGCCCCGTAAGGATCGCCGGACCAGGTGATGCGGCTTCCGGCCTCGATCTCGAATTCTTTATTAATAATGTCGTAAAGAGTAAAATTATAGGCTCCTTCTGTGAATTCGATTGTACCAAACATGTTGAATTCACCTTTGGTATCCAATTGCAGTTTGAGATCGCCGTTGCCGCGTCCGCGGATAATGTCGCCTGACCGGATATCGAAAATAATTTCACAGTAGGCGTCAGGAGTGACATCCAGGAACAGCTCCAGGTTTACGCCGGTGATCGTCACGGGGTCCGCATGCGACTTGCCGTCGAGGTTCACCACTAGCGTATCTTCCAGGCTCACAAAATTGATGAAGTCCTGTTTTTCGGCAACCTCGGTTCCGCCAATGGGTATAAAAATGCGCGTATTCTTTTCGGTACGTGCCAGCGATGTAATCGTCATGTTCCAGACGGGTCCCGTAAAGCGCACTTCGCCTGTCGCGAAGCCCTGTCCATAAAAGAGTGAATTATCCCGGGGCGTCGTATTGAGCACCATGAAATCGGAAAACGTGGCGCGCAGGTCGACCGCCATGCGGTAGAAGTTGTGGTGTGTGATCTTACCCGTGAGTTTTCCCTTATTCCTGTAGACGTCAGTAAGTTCGATATCCCGGAAGTAGATTTCTTCCGGTCGGAGCCCGACGATGCCCGTAAAGTTGTACAACGCCTGGGTATAGTTCACCCGGATCTGCCCATTGGCCACGGTGCCTTCACCGCGGATTTCCGGGTCGCGCAACGTTCCCGTGATGAAAAAGCGTCCGGATACCGTTCCGTTGATGTCGCTGAGAATCTCTTGCAGGAAAGGCTGAAGGATCCTGAGGTTAGCCTGATCCAGGTTGGCTTCAAGATCCAGAGGCTGCTTATTCGATGGTGTATATGATCCATAAAGAGCGACGATACGTTCGTCGTGACGGTCAACACTCAACACCATGTTAAAGCGCCTTTTATCCGGGTCGTACAATGTGTTCCCCCTGACATCGCCGACGAGAAAGTCGTTAACTGTAAGGCTGTCGATGGCAATCTCGTTCTCGACCGAAAGGCTTCGGTAATAGTTGGACAATTGTACTTCGGCGTTAAGCGAACCCTTGAAGGTTTTGTTGGTGACAAGGTCGAGGAAGGAAAGGTCCAGTTTGCCAACTTCGAGGTTCAGCACCTGGGTGGAGTCTTCGGAGATCCGGCCATCGATCCTGACGAACTGGTCGCGGTTGAGAACAGTCAGGTTACGGATATCCACCTCGCGACCGCGAACGACAATCTCGTTTTCAGGTTCAATATGCCAGTTCCGGTTCAGGATATGAATAGGCGAGGGATGAAACTTGATGCGGGTGCTGTCGACCATAAAGTCGATGCCGCCTTCAAGCTGCATATAATTGCCACGTGAAATCTGTTCGGCGTCGACGCGGAAATCGATGTGCCGGCGGTCCCAAACACCTTCCGTTACGAGGTTTTCCGTAGCGAGTCCGGAGCGAAATTGTTGTTGCGCCGAATTGAAGAACGCCAATGCGAGCACGTTTGTACTGTCGGCGATCTTCGACACCGTGAGTTCGGCTTCCGAGTTCAGGAAACGGTGGCCGCGATAATCGATGGTGTCGACGTGTGAGAATGCCCGGAAGATTGTGGTATATCCAGAAGTAAAGCTTCCTTCTACGCGCGTGTTTTTCGAGAGCGCGAGATCGAGGGAAAGCAAATCGCTCAGCGGCCCTACATCTTTGATGTCGATATCGAACGCAGCGCGATAGGAGGGAGGAGTTGGACGGCGCGCGGCGTAGTAGCGACGGATGTCGGCGTCCTGGTTTCTCACATTCAAGGCCATCTCGTGTACAAGTCGGTCAAGGTCGCGGGCCAGGTCTGAGAATTGGTAGTCGCCCTCAATCAGTGCGTCAAAGAGCGTGGTCTCCAGTTTGACAAATCGTTGCCTTCCTTCCTTTTCCGAAAAGAGATGCACGTTCGTGAGATCCATCTTTTCACCATCTACATTGATGTGGAAGTCGTGAAGGTCGACGACACCTACGAGGCTGTCCAGTTCCAGGCCGCGGATGTCAACATCCAGCTTGGAGCGCAAGTATATGTCGCGCCGCGACAAGTTGATCGCGCGGAGTGCGGCCGTGTCGAGTGTTGCCTGTACTTTGATGATGTTGCGGTTTTCCCGCAGGTCAACTGACCCTTGTGCGGTGAACCGAAGGTTGGGATCGTTGATGGTCATTGCCCCGCTGAAAAACTGGGAAGCGAAACGGGCGTCTGAAACAATGTTGTGATACGTGTAACCTTTAAATCCGAGTGAGCTGATCGTGCCGTTGAGGGAAAACGCGGCTGTCTCCAGCGTCAAACCCGATCCGTCCAGGTTTCCATCGAGGCTGACCTTTTGGAAGAGCACGGTGTCGCCCAGGTATCGGCCCAGGTCGAAGTTGTCCATACGCAGTTTTCCGATGTACGTCGACTTATCGATATCCTCTTCGTTAATCTTGAAGTTGATGTCGGATCTGATTTGACCCAGTGGCGTGCTAAATGCGCCATGCGCGACAAAGTCGCTTGGGTACCCCAGGAATTGTCCATTCATCGCGATTCGGCCGAACGGTCGGAGTCGCTGCATCGCCTCGTTACTGAAAAGCCACTCGAGGTCGTCGAAGTTCAGGTAAGAGTTGTTCAGGTTGAGGATGATAAACGTTTCACTGATTTCCGGCAAGCCGTCCAGGTCGAGTGTGCCAGCGAGCCGTGTCGTGTTGATGCGCGCATCCATGTCCTGTACCATGAACTTGCGCACCCTTCCGTCAATCACCCCGCTGAAGCGGATAGGGCTACCGATGGCTTCCGTTCCCGGAGCGAACACAGCAAGATCCCTGGGGTGGATAATCGTACTGTCGAGTCGTGCATGGATACGGACGCGGTTGATGAAATCCCGAAGGTCGCGCTGGCTGTCATAGGCAAAGGCGACGGTGTCCGAAATAAAGCTCTCACCCGCTTTGAGGTACAGGCCGTTGAACTCCATCGACGACTGCGAGATGCGGAACGATGTCGAGAGTTGGTGAATCGGAAAGCCCGTCTTCTGGTCTTGCAGCAATAGCGTGCGTACGTCGAACTGCACGGTGTCGCCAGTAGCGAGGAAGTTCTGAATCTGTCCTTCTTCTATGTTGAGGGTAAAGTGATTGTAATCGAAGCCGCGGGCAATACTGTCGCGATATGGATCGGTATATGTAAATATACTGTTAGCGAGAATGGCTTCGCCAATATTGACGCGGGGATTACGGCCTTCGCCTTCGCCGCGTGACAGCTTGTTCAGTTCGGAGATAAAAATGTTGATGTTGAGATCGGACGTTGTGTCAGACAGGGGGATCCGGGAGAAGAGGACTTCCGCGCTGTCGAGCACGATGGCGTCGACGTTAATGTCACGCTGGTTCAGCAGCTCAGCGAGGTTGAAGTTGATGAGGACGCTTCCGGCGCTGAGCATCTGGTTGCCTTCCGGGTCGGTGACGGAGAGTCCGCCCAGCTCAAGCCTGTCGAACCATAAGAGGCGGAAGTTGTCAATCCTGGATGTGAAACCGCTGACGTTGGAAAAGTTCCGAAGTATCCTTCCGACGATTGCGTTTTGTACCGGAGGCATCTGGAGGATCAGGAAGACGGTGATGAGCAAAAAGAGGAGTCCGGCCAGAGAATAGGCCAATATTTGCTGAATCCTATTGTTGATAACTTGCAGGTTCATTAATACTGCACATGGGTCCTGTCATCCTTGCGATTGAGTCTTCTTGTGATGAAACGTCAGCCTCCGTAATCCGTAACGGCAAGGTACTTAATAATATTATTGCCTCGCAAAATGTGCACCAAAAATATGGAGGCGTGGTGCCCGAGCTCGCATCGCGCGCGCATCAGCTAAACATCGTTCCCGTTGTCGACCAGGCGCTCTCGGAAGCGGGCATTCTACCCCGTAATTTACAAGCGATTGCCTTTACCCGTGGCCCCGGACTCATGGGCGCTCTTTTGGTGGGGGTTTCCTTCGCCAAAGGGATGGCGGTGGCGCTGAATCTCCCCCTTATTGAAGTGAACCATATGCAGGCGCACGTGTTGGCGCACTTTATCAGCGAACCGCATCCGAAGTTTCCTTTTCTCTGTCTGACGGTCAGCGGAGGGCACACGCAGCTTGTCCGGGTGACATCGCACCTCGAAATGGAAGTGATCGGCGAAACACAGGATGATGCTGCAGGTGAGGCTTTCGACAAGGCTGCCAAGCTCATGGGGTTGCCGTATCCTGGCGGACCGTTGATCGATCATTATGCTGCCCAGGGAAATCCTTCCGCCTTTACCTTTCCGGCGACGAGTATGCCGGGCCTGGACTTTTCCTTCAGCGGAATTAAGACGGCGTTTCTCTACTTCCTGCGCGACCGCGTGAAGGACGACCCTGATTTCATCAGCAAAAACCTTCCCGACTTGTGTGCAAGTCTGCAGGCCCACCTTGTGGAGATGCTGGTGTCGAGACTCAAGGAAGCAAGCGACATCACGGGCATACGCGAGATTGCCGTAGCCGGCGGGGTCTCTGCCAACCGCGGCTTGCGAAAACGCCTTGCCGAAATGGCAGAGACAGAGCAATGGAATCTCTTCATCCCGGAGTTACAGTACTGCACCGACAATGCAGCTATGATTGGCATCGCCGCCCATTATAAATTCCTTGCCGGAGCGTTCAGCGACCTCAGCGTCGTTCCGCTCGCGCGCATGCCGTTTTGAATGATGAGCGCAATATTGTAAAATTGATTCAAGAGTGCTGACAGGTATGGCCGGGCAACGCTTTTCCGACAACATCAACATAAAGAACCGACGTGCTTCGTACGAGTATGAACTGCTCGACAAGTACATAGCGGGCATGGTGTTGAAAGGTACAGAGATCAAATCCATAAAGGAAGGTAAGGTTAACCTGCAGGACGGATATTGTTATGTAAACAACGGTGAGCTTTTTGTTAAAGGGATCCATATCACACCCTATGCGCAGGGCACACACTATAATCATGAGCCGACACGCGAACGCAAACTGTTGCTCAAGAAATCTGAGATAAAGAAGTTGGCGGCAAGAATGGAAGAAAAGGGACTCACGCTCATTCCGACAAGACTGTTTGTCAACGATCGCGGTCTTGCCAAACTTGAGATTGCGCTCGCACGGGGTAAGAAACTGCACGACAAACGGCAGTCGATCCGGGAAAAAGACGTGCAAAGAGAACTGAGCCGGATAAAATTGTGATAGATGGCGACATGAAGAGGCGATTATGAGGAATGCAATGGATTACGGCGTTGCCCGTCTGAGTCTGATACCGGTTCGTAGAGACCCTTCCGAAAGATCGGAGCAGGTAACGCAGCTGCTATTCGGTGAACATTACGAAGTACTCGAGGCGGATGACCATCGCAATTGGTTCAGGATACGAATCACCCTCGACCAGTATGAAGGATGGATCAGTGCGATACAACACCATTCCGTTTCCCGGGAATACTTCGACTATAGCAATCACGCCGAGTTTAAGATCACGACCGAACTGACCACGAGCATTCTCTATAACAAGCGGAAACAGTTCATCCTGATGGGGAGCATTATTCCGATCTCCAGCTCGGAACTTTTCCGCATGGAAGAACAGTTTGCATTCAATGGCGAGGCAAAGAATCTCGGTCAAAAGCGCGACTACGAATTCCTCAAGTCGACCGCGCTGCGCTACCTGAATGCGCCGTACCATTGGGGAGGAAAGAGCCCCTTTGGTATCGACTGCTCAGGGTTCGTGCAGATGGTATTCCGGATCTGTGGCTACCGTCTCGACCGCGATTCGATTCAGCAGGTCAGGCAAGGCAGGCCGGTGGATGGTGTGCACGACTGTCAGCCGGGCGACCTCGCGTTCTTCAGCCGTGGCTCCGATCAGGGCAACCACGTCGGTATCGTTCTGGGGCAGGAAAAGATTATCCATGCCTCGGGTAAGGTACGGGTGGATGACCTCACACCGGACGGCATTCGGAATGTCGACCCCGGCCGGATTACCCATGAGTTCGTCCAGGCCAGACGGGTATTGCTCTGAAAATCGCCAACCGGCTTTTGTAACTTGGAAGTTTGATTCTATATTACCAGCATGATCAGCAGAGTGTTGGTACTGAATCAAGATTTTAGTCCACTCATGGTTTGTTCCGTTGAGCGTGCATTCGTGCTGGTTTACCTGAAGAAAAGTGAGTTGGTTAAGTCGGCAAACGGGCACCGGTTGCATACCGTCTCGCAGAGTTTCCCGATGCCCTCCGTCATACGACTCAACCGATACGTTAACGCCCCCTACAAGGGCGTTACGCTTACACGGCAGAATATATTCAAGCGCGATAACTTTGAATGCCAGTACTGTGGCACGCGACGCGACCTCACCATCGATCACGTGTTCCCCAAGGGGCGCGGCGGACTCGATACGTGGACGAACCTTGTCACCGCTTGCAAGAAGTGCAATGCGAAGAAGGGGGACTTCACACCCGAGGAAGCGCACATGACGCTACGAAGAAAACCTTACAAGCCCTCTTACGCGATTTTTCTCAAAGATCAACTGAACGGTCAGGCCGATGAGTGGGATGCCTTTCTCAACGGCCACCAGTACTGAGGGGCTCCATGTAGATCATGGCGACGCTTTTCGATTATACACATAAGAACATTGTTATCACCGGCGGCGGAAGCGGCATTGGTCAAGCTATGGCCGTGCGGTTCGCCCAACACGGTGGCCATGTATTCGTCGTCGAGTTGAATGAGGCGGGTGCGCGTGAAACTGCCGACCGGATCCGTGGAGAAGGTGGGCAAGCCACCGCGGTACAATGCAACGTTGCAAGTCATTCGGAAACGAAGAACGCCGTCGAGTCCATTCTCTCCCAGGCGGGCCGTATCCACGTTCTTGTGAACAACGCTGGCATCGCCCACATCGGCACACTGGAGTCGACCTCGGAGGCGGATTTCGATCGGCTCTTCCAGGTAAACGTGAAGGGGGCTTTCAATATGATGAAACACGTCATTACGCCCATGAAGCAACAGGGCGGAGGTGTGATACTCAACATGACATCTATCGCAGCTACCCTGGGTATCCCGGATCGATTTGCCTATTCGATGACGAAGGGCGCCTTGCTGACGATGACCTATTCGGTTGCACGGGATTATATCCACGACAACATCCGTTGCAATTGTATATCACCCGCCCGTGTGCATACGCCTTTCGTCGATGGGTTCCTTAAAGCAAATTACCCCGGCCGTGAACAAGAGGTTTTTGAAAAGCTTTCCAAAACCCAACCGATCGGCCGAATGGCTAAACCCGACGAGATCGCCACCCTTGCCCTCTACCTCTGCTCGGACGAAGCTTCATTTATTACCGGAACGGACTACCTGATCGACGGCGGATTTGAACATCTCAACACATGATACGGCAACATATAACATATATTGAACAAATGAAGTGCAGGCAGACACCAGGCGACATGCACCAACTCCAACCTGTCTGCCTGGCTAATGAGGAGCAAAATAATTACGTTCACGTTTGGCAGCCAGGCAGATACTTCAACACTTCAACACATCAACACGCATAAAAATGAAACTTATCCGCTTTGGCCCGCCGGGAATGGAAAAACCCGGTATTATCCATGAGGGAGAACGATTTGACGTAACGGCTTTCGGCGAGGACTTCGGCGAACACTTCTTTGAAACCGACGGATTGACGCGACTTGAGTCGTGGGTACGCGATAACCTCGACACGCTACCAAAAGTAGATTCAAAGGTGCGCCTTGGACCACCCATTACGCGGCCCTCAAAGATTATATGTATCGGACTAAACTATTCCGATCATGCCCGCGAGACTGGTGCCGCAGTTCCGCCCGAGCCGGTCATCTTCTTTAAGGCGACCTCTGCCATAGTTGGGCCCGACGACGATCTTGTGATTCCGCGCAACAGCAAGAAAACCGATTGGGAGGTGGAGCTCGCCGTTGTGATTGGCAAGCGCGCAAGTTACGTGGAAGAAGCAGATGCGATGAATTATGTGGCCGGCTACTGCCTGCACAACGACTACAGTGAACGCGAATTTCAACTCGAGCACAGCGGCCAGTGGGTGAAGGGGAAAAGCTGTGATACGTTTGCACCGCTGGGTCCGTTTCTCGCTACGCGGGATGAAATCGCAGACGTAGATAACCTTCGCCTGTGGCTGAAACTCAACGGCGAAGTTCGTCAGGATGGATCTACCGCGAACCTGATCTACAAGGTTCCCTTTATCGTAAGCTACCTTAGTCGCTTTATGTCGCTGCTCCCCGGCGACATCATTTCTACAGGAACGCCCGCCGGCGTCGGCATGGGCATGAATCCACAGCGGTTCCTGAAGGAAGGCGATGTAGTTGAACTGGGTATCGACGGACTGGGCGAACAACGCCAGGTTGCCCGGCAGGGATAAACGGCGCCACGTGGACAACGAATACGTCACCTTTCCTGCTTCATACCTGAAAGACTTCACGGCGTCGGTGTTCAAGCACCTCGGCGTGCCGGAAGAAGATGCCCTGCAGGCAGCCGACGTGCTTTCCAAAGCTGATGTCCGTGGCATTGATTCACACGGCGTGGCCAGGCTGAGGTCGTACGTCGATATGTTTAAGATCGGAAGGATCAATCCTAAGCCCAAGATTACTGTCGTGCGTGAACGCAAGAGCGTGGCAACCGTCGATGGCGACAGCGGACTCGGGCTGGTCATCGGACCGAAAGCCAACGCGATCGCGATGGACAAGGCCGCGGAGTTCGGCTCAGGGTGTGTTAGTGTGCGGAATACGAATCACTATGGCATAGCTTCCTATTACTCCTTGCAAGCACTGGAGCGCGACATGATTGGGTGGTCGATGACGAACTCATCGAGTATTGTCGTGCCGTTGTGGGGTGCGGAGCGCAGGCTTGGCACCAACCCGATTTCCATTGCCTTCCCGGGGTATACGCAACCTCCCATAGTGATCGACATGTCGACCAGCGTGGTTGCCTTCGGAAAGATTGAGCAGGCACGCCGCCAGGGAAAGGTGGTGCCGGTAGGGTGGATGATTGACAAAAGCGGGAATCCCTCCATCAATCCCGACGACGCTTTTGAGCAAGGCGCTCTGCTGCCGTTGGGCTCGACGCGCGAGTTAGGCGGTCACAAGGGATATGCGCTTTCTGCGATGGTGGATATTCTCTCATGTGTTCTTAGTGGCGCCAATTGGGGACCGTTTGCCCCGCCTTTTGCTTTGTTTGAGACACCCCCGGAGAAAAGTGTCGGCAAGGGCATCGGCCACTTTTTCGGCGCGATGGAAATTGCCGGCTTTGAAGACGTCGACGTGTTCAAAAAGCGCATAGACCATTGGATCGAAGTGTTTCGCGCTACGAAGCCAGCTCCGGGACAGGATGCCGTGCTCATTCCGGGCGATCCCGAACGCGAAGCCGAAGAAGTCAGGCTGAAGGAAGGCGTGCCCCTGCTTCCTGCCGTCGTAAAAGACCTGCAAAGCATCTCCAAAGAAACAGGTATTCCTTTTTGAACGCGCTTCCATATACGCAATGCGGCTAGTTTTCCTGTGGAAAAATATACCGATCGGTATATTTATTTTTTTTGTGTACTTTTACCCCATGAACAAGGCGGCGCGTACGCGGCAACACATCCTGGAGCGCACAGCAGCGGTTTTTAACCGAAAAGGCTTTTCAGGAACTTCACTCAACGACCTTACCCGCGCGACCGGATTGACCAAGGGTGCGCTCTATGGACATTTCCGAAGCAAGGAAGACCTGGCGTTGCAGGCTTTTCGCCACGCGATGCAGCTCGTGCGCAGTGGTGTCCGCGACCGGCTCGCCGACAAGCGGAGCAACAAGGAGCGCCTGCTGGGCCTGTTGGAATTTTATGCTGCCTATGTGCTCCAACCGCCGCTACCCGGCGGCTGCCCGCTCCTCAACACGGCCGTACAGGCCGATGACGACGTGACGTTTATGCGCCGCGCACTGCGTAAGGAACTCGATGCGACCGTGTCTTTCATCCAGCGTCTATTAGACGAAGGCGTGGCTTCCGGTGAGTTCAAACCGATTCCAGATACACGTGCGCTGGCCTTCGTATTCTTTTGTTCCGTGGAAGGCGCAGTGATGTACGCGCGTGCAGTCCGCTCCAAAGAGCCGATGACTTACGTAAGCACATACTGTCGGCAAATTATCGACCAAATCAGCAAATGACTATGATGAAGAAAGTGGTAGTTACCGGAATGGGAGCCATTACACCTCTGGGCAATTCCCTTACCGAATTTTGGAACAGCCTCGTAGAAGGCAGGTCAGGAGCCGCGCCCATCACCAGGTTCGACGCCTCGAAATTCAGGACACGCTTTGCTTGCGAGGTAAAGGGCTTCGACCCGGCCAACTACTTTGAAAAATCGGAGATCCGGAAGATGGACCCTTTCGTGCAGTATGCGATGGCGTCGTCGGCCGAAGCGATACGCGATAGCGGTATCGACGTCGATACTATCGACAAAACACGTGTGGGTGTTATTTGGGGATCCGGCAACGGGGGGTTCTTCACCTTCCAGCAGGAAGTCATGGACTACGCCCGAGGCGACGGCACTCCGAGGATCAACCCCTTCTTCATCCCCAAGGTAATTGTTGACATCGCCGCAGGATGGATCTCCATCCGCTACGGCTTTATGGGTCCCAACTTTTCCACCGTCTCTGCATGCGCCACCTCGAGTACGGCAATCATTGACGCCTTGAATTACATTCGTTGGGGAAAGGCGGACGTGATCATCACCGGTGGTTCTGAAGCGCCTATCAACGAAGCTGGTGTGGGTGGGTTCGCCGCCATGAAAGCGTTGTCGACACGCAACGATAATCCGCAGCAAGCATCCCGCCCCTTCGATGCGGACCGTGACGGGTTCGTGATGGGTGAAGGGGCATGTGCCCTGGTACTGGAAGAGTATGAACACGCGAAGCGGCGCGGTGCCCGCATCTACGCGGAAGTGGCGGGTGGCGGCATGTCAGCCGACGCGTATCATCTTACAGCCACACATCCCGAAGGAAAAGGTGCAATGCTTGGAATGCAATGGGCGCTCGAAGACGCGGGAGTAACCCCTGCGGACGTCGACTACCTCAACCCGCACGCTACATCCACGCCGATGGGTGATGTAAGCGAGATGAAGGCAGTCAAGAAAGTGTTTGGCGACAACCCGACGCGTCTCCACGTCAGCGCGACCAAGTCTGCCGTGGGCCACATGCTCGGCGCTGCCGGCGCAGCTGAAGCCATCATCTGCATCAAAGCGATCAGCGAAGGTGTCATTCCACCGACGATCAACACGACTAACCTCGATCCCGAAATGCCACGCGACCTCAACGTCGTCCTCCACAACGCCATCCGCAAGGAGGTAAATGTTGCGATGAGTAATACGTTTGGGTTTGGGGGGCATAATGCGTCAGTGGTGTTCCGGAAGGTAATTGTTGATCGGTAATTGGTGATCGGTCCCTGGGCTTGTCGAAGGGCCGATTACCAATTATCCCGTACACCTAGAACCTCAACGTAAACACCGTCCTCACCCCCGGCTCCGACTCCACATTCAGCGTTCCGTTATGAAGCTGCATGATCTGCCTCGACAGGCTTAGCCCGATACCGGATCCGGTTTTCTTTGTCGTGTAGAAAGGAACAAAGATTGACTGCAACGCCTCGCGGATAATGCCAGGTCCGTTGTCGGACACTTCAATGCGAACACCGGTTTCATCATAGAGACCGGCGAGTTCAATGCGGGGATTCGGAATTTCCGTTACAGCCTCGATGCCGTTCTTGATCAGGTTGATCAACACCTGTTCGATCATGTCCGCGTCGGCCTGCACCGTAAGGTACTCCGAAGCGCAACTATAAATGAAGTCAACGTTGCGACGTTTCAGTTCGGGCTTCATGAATTGTGCCACCTTCTCGATCAGGTCTTTCAGCATTACCGTTCGGATGGTTGGTTGCGGCAGGGAGGTGTATTCCCGGTAGGCATCTATGAATTTGATCAGACCTTTGCTTCGGCTTTCAATGGTGCTCAGACCTTCGCGAAGATCTTCAGCGCCTTCTTCTTTCAGGACGAAGTGCCCATCCTTTCGCTCCAGATCGTACTCAAGGACTTCGCGGAGCGTTGACGTGAGGGATGAGATTGGCGTGATCGAGTTCATAATCTCATGACGCAGTACGCGGGTCAGGTTTTGCCATGCATCCAACTCCTGGCGCTGCAATTCCGGCTGGATGTTTTGCAGGGTAATCAGCCTTACTGTATTACCGCGTATCCGCATTTCAGTGGCCTGGATCGTGAGGTGCAGCTCGTTATTACCCTTGTAAAGATTGCTCTTTCCCGGCTCGACGTCGAAGATCGCCTTGTACAATTTTGGGTTAACCTCCAGCAGGTCTTCCACGTTCTGAAGTGTTTGCACGCCGAGGAAGCGTTTCGCGTTGGCGTTGATGAGTTGAACGTTTCCCCCGAGGTCGTACGACAGGATACCAGTACGCACCTGTTGCACTACCGTATTGAGGTATTGCCAGTGTTCTTCTTTCTCTGAACGCGCCTTGCGAAATGCTTCCAGCACTTCGTTGAAGGCTATGTTGAGATCCTTGAATGATCGCCCCAGCTTGTTGTCGGCGGTGAATCCGGAAATAAAGTCGGAGTAGCGAACGGATTCCAGGAACCGGGTAAGCTTCCTGTTCGTCTGGCTGACGAAGCGAAACAATTCGGCAAGCTGCAGGCCCACGACCACCGTCATAAGGATCGCGGCGAAGAGCATGTTAGGCCGGCTCAACATAAACACCACCGCCGCTATGGTCAGCCCCAGCGCCACCACCCGAAACAATACCCGCGCCCGAAAATCCTTAAATCCGAAAGTCATTGACGTGTTTAGGTGTTTAGGTGTTGATGTGTTGAAGTGTTGAAGTGTTGGAGTTGTCCTTCAAATCTAAGTGTTCCGTTCCACTTATCGTTATGTGCTTGCAACTGCGTTATGGGCGTGTTGCTATTGTGAAGGTTAGACAATTCTTAAAGTCTATGTCCAAAGTGTAATCGAAGGCCCCAAAGTCGAACTTGAGCCACAAAATGTGTTCATTGCCGAACTTCAGCACTTCAACACTTCAACACTTGAGCACTTCAAAGCCCATGCTTCTCCAACCTCCTATACAGCGATGAACGGGTGAGGCCGAGTTCGGAGGCTGCCTGGGTGATGTTTCCGTTGTATTTCTTCAGCACCTTCCGGATGAGAAGTTTTTCCACTTCTTCCAGGTTGTAGGCGTCCAGGTTTAGTTGGCCGTCGTCCTTTCCGGGCGCTGGCGACAGGTTGAAGTCTTCCGGCTGTAATACGTGACCGTTGCTGAGGATGACCGCCCGTTCGATGGCGTGCTGAAGTTCGCGGATGTTGCCTGGCCACGTATGTTTGTGCATGCGCGTGAGTGCAGCGTCGCTGATCTTCGAAATGTTCTTGTCGTACCGGGCACAGTAATGCTTGAGGAAATGGTTCGCCAATACAGGGATGTCTTCGAAGCGTTCTCTCAGCGGAGGTACTTCAATTTCGATCGTGTTGATCCGGTACAGAAGGTCCTGGCGAACCCGGTTTTCCTTGACCATTTCATAAAGCGGCATGTTGGTGGCGCAGATGAGTCGTATGTCGATCTGCGTCTCTTTGTTCGACCCCACACGGCTAACCCTGCGGTTTTGAATGGCCGTAAGCAGTTTGGCTTGCAGGGGCATGGACAAGTTTCCGATCTCGTCCAGGAACAAGGTACCGCCGTTGGCAAGCTCAAAGCGCCCGGCACGGTCTTCCTTCGCGTCCGTAAATGCACCTTTTTTATGACCGAACAATTCGCTTTCGAAGAGCGTCTCTGTGATTGAGCCCAGGTCGACGGACACAAAGCTTTCGTGTCTACGCGAAGAGTTGCGGTGGATGGCGCGTGCTATGAGTTCCTTTCCTGTACCGTTTTCGCCCAGGATCAGAACGTTGGCGTCTGTGTGGGCGACGCGGTCGATGGTCTGGAAGATCCGTTGCATAGCCGCACTCTGTCCGATGATCTCGCTATAGCGTTCGTTCAGTGCCTGATTGATTTCCTGGTTCTTTATTTTGAGGTTCTGTACCTCATCGCGCGTTTCGCGGAGCCGCATGGCTGAATAGATCGTAGCCAGCAGTTTTTCGTTTTCCCACGGCTTGAGCACGAAGTCGGTTGCGCCCGCCTTGATGGCCCTCACGGCCATCTGGACGTCGCCGTAGGCGGTGATCAGCACGACCACTGCGGAGGGGTCGAGTTCCAGAATTTTTTCAAGCCAATAGTAGCCTTCACTGCCGCTGCTCACATCCTTCGTGAAGTTCATGTCCAGCAGAATCACATCGTAGTCTTCATTGGCCATAAGGGCAGGTAGGGCCTCCGGATTCTTTTCCGTGTCCACCTGGGCGAAATGGCGTTTCAGGTGGATGCGGGCGGCCTTCAGGAGGTCTTCATTGTCGTCTACGATCAGAATTTTGCCAGTTTTTTGTTCCATGGAGAACTTGTTTCAGTTTTGTGACCCGATTGTCCGATAGCGGGCAAAGGCTATACCGAAAGCCCGAGAGCCTGATTTAAGCGAAATTTACGACGTTCAGGGCCACAAAGATATGCGTGAGCCGTCCATTACCGGACATTCCCGTTCAAAGATGGACGGAAAATCGACGAATTACCGCGAAATTGCAGCGGGATTCCGCTTGGCACATTAATTGGCCATAGTGAAATCCATCGAAAGGCGCCTCGCCTTTTTGCAACGAGCCTATGGAACAATCTGTAATGGACAGGAAGATCAAGAAGAAAAAGTGGACGGTTAAGCGGATTGCCACATACGGAGGTATTGCCCTTTTCGCCGGATTTGTCCTTTACCAGTTGATATGGGCCGACAGGCGTTCGCGCTTGCGCATAGACCGCGACAAAGTCACCATTTCCGAAGTCAGAAGGGGAATATTTCAGGAGTTCATCCCTCAAACGGGGATCGTTGAGCCGAGCCGTACTGTCGTTCTCGACGCCGTGGAAGGCGGTACCATCAAAAGAGTGGTGGCCGAAAGCGGACAGATGCTGCAAAAGGGCGACGTCATCCTGGAGTTAAGCAACCTTGACCGCGAATTGGCAGTCCTTAGCCAGGAGGCCTCGTTTAACGAAAGCATTACCCGTATACGCGACACACGTCTGAATATCACCCGAAACGATTTGGAGCAGCAGAACCAGTTGGCACTGATCGATAATCAGCTGGCCATCTATGGGCCACAGTACGAACGGCAGAAGGAGCTGTACGCCAAGAAGCTGATCTCAAAACAGGAGTTTGAGCAGACGGAGGCGAATTACTTCTATAACCTGGAGCGGCGGAAGATCACGTACGAGGCGTACAAGCTGGACTCCATTTCCCGGATACGTCAGATTCGGGAATTGAACGCTGCCGAAGAAAGGATGAAAGAAAGTCTCGAGGGCGTAGGGAAGATCCTTGACAACCTTATCATTCGTGCACCGATTGACGGGCAATTGTCGCGGCCGCAGTTGGAAGTAGGCCAAGTCGTGGCACCGGGTCAAAGCCTCGGGCAAGTCGACGTGGTGGGAAGTTACAAGGTGCGCGTCCCCATCGACGAAATATACTTGCCCCGTATATCTCAGGGATTGCACGCTACCGTCCCGATAGCAGGCAAGGAGTATGAGCTTGAGATCACGTACATCTACCCGACAATCCAGGCGGGACGGTTTGAAGTGGACATGCTGTTTATCGGGGAAACGCCGCCTGGGCTGAGGCGTGGGCAGTCTTTGCGCCTGCGCATTGAACTCGGCCAATCGTCAGAAGAACTCCTGCTTCCCGTAGGCGGGTTCTACAAGGATACCGGAGGGAACTGGGTGTACGTGCTGGATGGCTCCGGGCAGGCAGTCAGGAGAAACATCAAGCTGGGCCGGAAGAATACCGAACACTATGAAGTTCTGGAGGGACTTGAGCCGGGCGAACTGGTAATCACTTCTTCTTATGAGAACTTTGGTAATAATGAAGTACTGATTCTCAACTAATAATCCAATGAATTCCTCAAACAAACAAAATACAGCCATGATCAAGCTTGTTAGCCTGGAAAAGGTATACACCACTGAAGAAGTGGAGACCACCGCCCTCAACAACATCAACCTGGAGATCAAGGAAGGCGAATTTGTCGCCATCATGGGACCTTCGGGATGCGGCAAATCGACATTGCTGAACATTGTGGGTCTTCTCGATAATCCCACTGCCGGCGAGTACTACTTCGGCGAACACGAAGTAGCGCGTTACTCCGAGCGCCAACGCGCCCAACTGAGAAAGGGTTCCATCGGTTTCGTATTTCAAAGCTTTAACCTCATCGACGAACTCACCGTCTTCGAAAACGTGGAGCTTCCTTTACTTTACTTGAAAGTACCTTCGTCCGAAAGAAAGCAAAGGGTAGAGGAGGTCCTGGAACGCATGAATATCATGCACCGGAGAAATCACTTCCCGCAGCAGCTTTCCGGTGGCCAGCAACAGCGCGTCGCCATTGCCCGCGCAATTGTAGCCAAGCCCCGCGTAATCCTGGCGGACGAGCCGACGGGTAACCTCGATTCCGCGAACGGTGAGGAAGTAATGAAGCTCCTTTCCCAACTCAACGAAGAAGGTACGACCATTATCATGGTTACACACTCACCGTATGATGCAAACTACGCTCACCGGATCGTGAACCTGTTCGATGGTAAGGTTGTCACCGAAAACATCAAGGAGCACTTCCATATCTGATATCAGATACCGCGACCACGTACAAGGTTGATCATGGCCATTGAAGGCCTGTACGCGGTCGTTCCCACTACTTCAGACACACGTTTGTGGTTGCATTGCAAAATAACAGCGGCGATGCAACCCTCGGATGGGCGTGTGCGTCTTATCGCTGGCCCCCTTCTCACGTTTTCTAAAAATCAATGATCAGAAATTACCTTTATGTGACCCTCCGCAGCATGATGAAGAACAAACTCTTCATCACCATCAATATGTTCGGCATGGGTATCGCTATTGCATGTTGCATTGTAGCGTTCTTTGTGTATGAATTCGATTCAGGCTTCAACGCAATGCATGTCAAGGGGGACCAAATCTATCGGGTCTCATCTATGCGTGAGTTCGACGGCCAACTAAGCCGCTATGGCATTGTACCGCTACCGCTCGGAGCTGCCGCAATGCAAAACGCGGACATCAGATCAGCTTCGCGGTATAACTTTTCGTGGTCCGATCTGAAACTTGAGGACAACATCTTCCCGGCTGCTATGGCGTATGTCGACCCGGGGTTCTTCGAAATGTTCACCTTTGAGTTCCTGAATGGTACGTCCGCTGAGTTGCGCGATAAATCGGCCATTTTCCTGAGTGACAGGTTGGCGATGAAGTTGTTCGGATCCACCGATGTGGTGAACCGTACACTCACTCAGGTAATGGGTGAGACGCTCAAGGAAGTCAGGATTGCAGGTGTATTCAAGGCGCAGCCGCAAAATTCCAGCTTTTGCAGCCGGGAAGCATTCATGAATTTCGAAAACTTCTTTGACGAGTTCAACAACGTACTGGAGGACGACTGGAAAGAGCGCACCACGCTGTTTGTCATGATCGATGACCCGTCGCGCGAAAGTGCCGTACGGGAACAATTGCAGCAGTATGTCGACAATAATAACAAGGTAAAAGAGGATTTTATCATTCGTGAATTTGTCCTGGATCATTTTCCGGAGATGGCTTTCCGCGATCGCGCAGAGGAAACCAATACCTGGACATGGGATGCGCCATCCGTTGCAGTGGTGCCGGGCACAGCCATAATGGGTGTGCTTATCCTCCTTATCGCATGCTTCAACCTGACGAATACAACTATTGCAATCTCCTCCAGGAGGCTGAAAGAGATCGGGATCCGCAAGGTGATGGGTAGCGTCCGCAGCCAACTTATTGCCCAGTTTATCGGCGAAACCCTGGTCATTTGCTTCTTCTCGTTGCTGATTGGACTCGTCCTCGCCCAACTGCTCGTCGAAGGATGGAACATCATGTGGGCGGAAATGAAAATCGAGGCGCACTACCTTGACAATCCGCCGGTAGTGGCTTTCCTCGCCGGCGTCTTGATATTCTGCGCACTTGCAGCCGGCGCCTACCCGGCGTTCTATATAAGCAAGTTCCAGCCTGTAAGTATTCTGAAAGGCAAAGCGAAATTCGGTGGCACAAACTACTTCGTCAAAACGCTGCTGGCGCTGCAGTACGCGATATCACTCATCGCGCTCGTTAGCGCCATCGCCTTTGTGCAGAACGCCACGTACCAGAAGGAGTACGACCTTGGGTTCGACGCGGAGCGCGCCATTATCGCCTGGGTGAATGGTCAATCGGAATTTGAGACGTACCGGAATTCACTCCGGGAAAATCCCGACATCACTTCCATCGCCGGAGCGTCGAGTGGAATTTTCTCCAACCGCGATCGGGGTACGCTGAAGGTGGGCGCCAAACAGCTGGAGGCAGATATCATCGAAGTGGGGGACGACTATCTTACGACGATGGGGCTTACCCTCATTGACGGTCGTGATTTCAACAAAGATTCGGAGACCGACCGACGAGAATCCGTGATCATCACACAAAAGATGGCGGAGGAATTCGGATGGCAGAAAGCTATCGGCAAGGAAATGGTATGGCAGGACTCCCTGAGACTGTATGTCGTGGGTGTAATTAGCAACGTCTACACCCGCGGCCTATGGCGGGAAATGGAGCCGATGCTAATCCGTTATATCGGTCCGGAAAAATACAGCCAGATTGTTGTAAGTGCTCCGGCGGAAAAACTCTCACAAGTCAATGAATTCATGGAGGCACGATGGAAGGAAGTTTTTCCCAATCGTGTGTACAATGGGTTCCTGCCTTCATGGGACGTCTATGAAGCCACAGAAGTAAATGTAAACCTGGTCCGCATATTTGCATTTTTGGGTATCGTGGCCATGATGCTGTCGGCAACAGGCCTCTTTACCCTGGTGTCGCTCAACATCATACGACGCATGAAGGAAATCGGCGTCCGGAAGGTGCTGGGTGCTTCTGTTGCAAACATTGCGCGCATTGTCAACACGGAGTTTGTCCTCATACTCTTAGTATCGTCCCTGTTAGGCTGTGTGCTTGGCTACTACCTAACCGGCATGTTGATGGGTTCGATTTGGCGGTATTACCTGGATACGACAGTGTTTGCTCTCGCCAGTGCGGTGGCGTTAATGTTCCTGATATCGGGTGTCACGATCGGTTACAAGGTGTTCAGCGCGGCAACCATGAATCCCGTGAACACGCTGCGAAGTGAATAGCGGGTGCTTTGTAGTAAATGAGAGAATTTTCTTGCTAAAAAGATGCTGAGAAATTACTTCAAAGTTGCTATCAGGAACATCCTGAAACACAAATTTTACTCCGCCATCAACGTGCTGGGCATGACGATCGGCGTGACGGCATGCATTCTGATCGTCCTCTATGTGGTGGACGAGCTGAGCTACGATCGCTTTCACGCCAAAGCTGACAGGATGTACCAAGTCGGCCTTCACGGCAAGATCGGCGGACAGGAAGTCAGGACTACCAACACTTGCCCGCCGCTGTGGAGGGCGATGGCTGACGAAATTCCCGATGTCGAAGCCACGACACGTGTTGCCGAATTCTGGGGATCGGTGGTCAAGTATGGCGATCAGGCATTTAATGAAGACCGCGTGTTTTATGCGGATTCCAACTTCTTCAGCTTTTTCTCCTTCGAGTTGCTCTCCGGTGATCCGCGCACGGCGTTGAGAGATCCTCAATCTGTTGTGCTTACCCAGGACATGGTAACCAAATATTTTGGTGAGGAAGAGCCGCTGGGTAAGATGATGATCATCGGGGATACTGTTGCGTACAAGGTTACAGGTATCGCGGAAAACCCTCCCGGCAACTCGCACTTCAAATTCAACATGCTGGTTTCAAGTTCCTCCGTTGCGCGGTTGCAGGATCAACGGTGGCTTAACAATTACCTGTACACGTATTTCATCCTTAACGAGCATGGATCGATAGAGAACGTAAGACGCGGTCTTGCAGATCTCGTTATCAAGTATGTCGGGCCGGAGATTGAACGCTTTATGGGTGTTACCATAGATCAGATGCAACAGCAGGGCGGCACCTATGGGTTTTTCCCTACGAAGGTTACGGATATCAGGCTTTACGCGACTGCCCGCGACGGGCTGGAACCAGGCGGGAATATTTTGTATGTATACTTCTTCGGTGCGGTCGCCCTCTTCATCATCATATTGGCCTGCATCAACTTCATGAACCTTGCCACGGCACGTTCCGCAGGTCGCGCTCGTGAAGTGGGCCTTCGTAAGGCGTTGGGATCGCTGCGAATCCAGATGGTTGGCCAGTTCCTTGCCGAGTCCGTTATCTACAGTTTCATAGCCGTCCTCATCGCAGTAGCGGCCAGCTATATATTGCTGCCGATGTTCAATGAACTCTCGGGAAAAAATCTGACGACGGAAT
Organism: Cyclobacteriaceae bacterium; assembly: GCA_032907565.1. Classification (GTDB taxonomy): domain Bacteria; phylum Bacteroidota; class Bacteroidia; order Cytophagales; family Cyclobacteriaceae; genus ZC4RG29. The sequence goes on from JAJJPK010000028.1 coordinate 23,116, forward strand.
ACCTCACGCATCCGTATTTCATTGGCGGCCTCGCGTTGTTCGTATTGTTTGTCGGCATCCTGTCCGGAAGCTATCCTGCGTTTTACCTTACATCTTTCAATGCCGTAGAAGTGCTGAAGGGAAAACTTAGTGCCGGACTGAAGTCGAAAGGCATCCGCAGCGCCCTGGTGGTGTTTCAATTCGGCATTTCCATATTCCTGATCATTTTCACTGCCTCCGTGTACCTGCAGCTAAAGTATATGCAGAACCGGAACCTGGGTCTGGATAAGAACAATGTGCTTATTGTTGGCAATACCTGGCGGCTACAGAATAACCGTCAGGCTTTCAGGAACGCTATCGACGGCTACGCGGGCGTCGAGAAAACGAGTTTTACAAATAACTCCTTCCCGGGTGTCAACAATACTACCGTGTTCAAGGCGGCGGATTCTGATCAGGACCATATCATGGGCCAATACTTTGCAGACCACGAACACGCAGAGGTTCTTCGCCTTGAGATGGGACAAGGACGATTCTTCTCCCGCGATTTTCCGTCCGACTCCAGTGCCATCATCCTCAATGAAGCGGCTGCCCGTGAGTTTGGCTGGGACGATCCATTGAAGGAGGAGGTTCTTTACCTGGACGAAGGAGAGCAAGAGCGCCTTAGAGTAATCGGAATCATGAGGGATTTCAACTTTGAGTCGCTGAAGGAGCAAATCCGGCCGTTGGCAATACGTCTTGCCGATTGGGGTGGTGACCTCGCCATCCGTTACCACGGAAATCCGGCCAGTCTCATCAGCCAAATCGAAAGTCTTTGGAAGAGTTACGCTCCCAGCGAACCGTTTGAATACTTCTTTCTCGACGAAAACTTCGACGAACTGTTCCGTGCCGAACAACGCCTCGGAAGCATTTTCACGATTCTCTCCGGCCTGGCCATTTTCGTTGCCGCTTTGGGATTGTTTGCCCTCGCCGCGTTCACCGGGGAACAACGAACCCGCGAGATCGGCATACGAAAAGTCATGGGAGCGACCGTATCCGGACTCGTATACCTCCTGTCGCGCGAGTTCACAGTACTCGTCCTGATGGCCTTCGTTCCCGGTGCCTTGATCGGCTGGTGGGTAGTCAACGAATGGCTGGCGAGCTTCGCTTACCGCACTTCCATTAGCCCGTGGATATTCATCCTTAGTGGCCTCGCATCTGTGTTATTGGCTTGGCTTACCGTGGCTTTTCAGGCCCTGAAAGCTGCCTCGACAAACCCGGCCAATGCGTTGCGGTACGAGTGATAATTAGCTAATAAACAGTGATTTGCGGGCTCATAGATTAAGCTGGCATTTATTTTCATTGCCCGTTTCGAAGTGTCGCCGATCGTTAGTACCTTGGAGAGACCTAACTACCCTTTTATGGCTAAGAACAAAATCTCGAAGAAGGAGCTCCGGGAGATGGTAACCGGTTCCCTGCGCGAGGCTCTGGAAGGCCTTAAACTTCCCAAGCCCTCCAAGAAGATCAGAAAGTTGCTCGACAAGAGCGCCCGGAAGATCGCGTCGGAGTATTCGGATCTGTTAAAGGCTGAGCGGAAAAAGAAAAAGAAGGAAGGAGATCTGACCTACGTCGAGGACGTTCTCATTGGAAAAAAGAAGGCCAGGAAACAGGCCGCCGCACTACTGGCGGAAGAATCCAAGCCCGAAGCCGCGCACGCTTAGTGGTGAGCCATTCGCTCATTCACTCATTCACTCATTCACTCATTGCTTCAATCCCAGTCTCCGGCCCTTATCCGTAACCACTCGTAACCGGTAACGCCAACCAACACAGCGAACCAGCCATGAACAATGGCTTCGAGGGGTGCTGTTGCCAGCAGTATGCCGAGCGTTTCGTCCAGGTCGTGCCAGGTGACGAGCTGTACGGTGAAATAGCCGGTGAGGAAGAGATAAAATGGAATCAGGGCCACGAGAATTACTGGTGTGGCGAAGTAGAACCGGCTCATGTAGCGCGGCTTCAGTACCATCAGTTGGAAAGCGAGAAACATTCCGAGTCCGAGAAAGGTTACGCCTGTAAAAGCTTTGTCCAGCTGATAGATCCCCAGCACCATAAACAACACGCTTAAGGCACTCGAGATGAGTTCGTGGTGAAAGTAAATGTAGTCGCGTTCGATGAGGTGGTTAAGCGTGTGGTATAGGAATGCTCCCGAGTAAGCAATGCAAAAGAAGCCGAGCAGGTGTTCTATCGGTAGCCCACCGATGCGGAAGCGGATAACCCTATCTTCATTGAATTCAAGGTACCCGGAAGCCGCAAGCGCCGCGTCTATTACAAAAAAAAGAACGGCGGTGCCGATGACAGCCGGAAGAAGAAATTTCCATTTGCGATAGAGCGGTGCCTTTCCCGTGAAACTCAATGCCAGGGGTATGCCGAGGTAGAGCAGGTCGAGGAAAAGGTAATGGTAAGATGTCAATTCTTTAGGTTCGGCGAATTGGGAACCATTTTACGCCGATAAAGCAATAATCGCAAATAGTGTCCTATTTCACGATTCCTACAAGCTCGGGGTGGCTAAGGATGATCCGGAACCAGGGTGTGTACAGGTTGGGAAAGGCCTCGACGTGTTCCATCAGGGCCGCCGGAGCCATGAATTTCCATGCTTCGACTTCACTCGGATTGATGGAGGGTGTGGTATCGCAGGTGCCGGAGTATACGTGGTCGTATTCATGTTCTATAAGGCCGTTGCCCACATCGGCACGGTACAGAAACTTGAAAGCGAAGGTAGGAACTAGGGTTATTCCCATCTCCGACATCAGTTTTCTGGAAATCGCGTCCCCGATTTCATCGCCGGGATTCGGGTGGCTGCAACATGCATTGGTCCACAACCCCCCGCTGTGATATTTGTCCTGCGCGCGCTTTTGCAGCAATACCTCACCGCTGGAGTTGAAGACCATAATGGAAAATGCGCGATGCAAGGCGCCTTTGCGATGCGCTTCTATCTTTTCCATTGTCCCGATCTCGCGATCGTGGACATCAACCAGAATGACGTGTTCCATGGAATCCTGAAGGTAGGGATAACCCGTCCACTACGCCAGCCCGGTTTGCTTTTCCCTGCGGAATTTGGCAAATTTCAAGGACAGTGTCGAAAGTTGAAAGACCTGCCGCGGAGAGAGAACCTGTCCAATGAAACTAACCTGGAAACTTCAGGCTACTATTACAGCGCTTTTGCTCCTTACTCTGGGTGCGTGTCGTGACGAAAGAATCGATTTCAATGCGCAGATCAAACCCATTCTCAACAAGAACTGTATTGCCTGCCATGGTGGTGTGAAGCGAAACGGCGGTTTCAGCCTTCTCTTCAGGCAGGACGCCCTGGACACCACCGAGTCCGGCAAGCTCGCAATAGTTCCGGGCCATCCGGACAAGAGTGAGATGATCCGCCGGCTGAAGGCCTCCGATCCGGAGGAGCGCATGCCGTATAAGGAAGATCCGCTGTCGCCAGAAGAAATCGAGTTGCTGGCTGAGTGGATTCGTCAGGGGGCGGAGTGGGGAGATCATTGGGCATACATTCCTCCCCAGGAGCCGGAAGTGCCCGAACCGGATGACACCGCTTGGCCGGCAAACGAAATCGACAAGTTCATCCTGACCGGCATCGAGGAAAGTGGCCTTCAGCCATCGCCCGAGGCGCCGCGCGCTACGCTGATACGAAGGGTCTATCTTGATCTGATCGGCGTGCCGCCCACTTTACAGAAAGTCAAAGCCTTCGAGGAGGACAAAGACCCTAACGCGTATGAGAAGGTAGTTGATGAGTTGCTTCAGTCACCCCGCTTCGGAGAGAAATGGGCGTCATGGTGGCTCGACATGGCCCGGTATGCCGACACAAACGGTTATGAAAAGGACGCCTCGCGGACCATCTGGAGATATCGCGACTGGGTCATCAGGGCATTAAATGCCGACATGCCTTTTGATCAGTTTACTATCGAACAACTCGCAGGCGACTTACTGCCGGCTCCTACGGACGACCAGCTCGTCGCGACAGGCTTCCACCGCAACACGATGAACAATGATGAGGGCGGGACCATCGACGAGGAGTTCCGTGTTGCCAGCGTGATCGATCGGGTAAACACAACAATGCAGGTTTGGCAGAGTACCACCTTTGGATGCGTACAATGTCACAGCCATCCCTACGATCCGTTCCGTCATGAAGAATACTACAAGGTGATGGCGTTCTTCAATAACACGCGCGACGAGGATACACCCGGAGAAGAGCCCAACCTTCGCTTTTACGCGGATGAGGATCAGGAGAAAGTCGAGAGAATCCTTGATTGGGTTAAGCGAAACGCTGGCGCGGAGAAGGAAACTGAAATGGAACGCTTCCTTCGTACGCTCGAACCTAAACGCCATGCTCATGATGCTGACGACTATGTTAACGGCGCCCTGGTCGACACCAAGTGGATGGGTGTGCGCCATGGCGGAAGTTGCCGAATTAAAGACATAGACCTTACCGGCAAAAATCACCTACTGATAAGATTCTGGTCTCACCATGAAGGAGGGATAATGGACCTTCGACTTGCTAGCCCAACCGGTGAGCGAATTGCCTCGTTCCGAATCCCGCGGACTAAGGGCGCTACCTGGATGGACATTCCGCTGCGGCCCACGACAGGTTCGCACGACATCTACTTTGTCTTCAGCAATCCAGCACTGAGGCCCGATCAGGCCGTCTGTATGGTGGAATGGCTCGCTTTCCGCGATGGCTTGCCTGGCGGGTCGAACGATGAGATTAACAAAGCATTTATGGCGGTTCTCAACGCCAAAGCCGAAACAACACCTGTTATGGTCGAGAACCCGGAAGAGCTGCGCCGAAAAACGTGGGTGTTTGAAAGAGGCAACTGGCTCGTACATGGCGAAGAGGTTAGTCCAGATGTGCCCGAAGCGTTGAACGATTGGCCCTCCGACCTGCCCCGAAACCGGCTGGGATTTGCAAAGTGGCTCGTGCATGAGGACAATCCCTTGACAGCTCGTACGATCGTCAACCGCTTTTGGGAGCAGTTCTTCGGAATGGGTATTGTTGAGTCGCTCGAAGACTTTGGCACGGAAGGAGATTTGCCGGCAAACCAACCGTTGCTCGATTGGCTGGCGCTCCGCTTCATGCACGATTATGACTGGAGTATCAAGCGGGTGCTGAAAGAGATCGTAATGTCGTCCACTTATCGTCAGGATTCCAGGATTACCCCAGAAAAGTTGGCCGCGGATCCGAACAATCGCCTGCTTGCAAGAGGTCCGCGCGTACGTCTCTCGGCAGAACAAGTACGCGATCAGGCGCTGGCGGTAAGCGGATTATTGAGTGAAAAGATGTATGGCCCTGGTGTAATGCCGTATCAGCCCGACAAGGTATGGCAGACCGTATATAACAATGAAAAGTGGATCATGAGCGAAGGGGAAGATCGTTATCGAAGGGCAGTGTACACTTTCCTTAAGCGCACGAGCCCGTATCCCTCTGCGCTCATGTTCGACGCGTCGAGTCGCGAAGTTTGTCTTGTGCGAAGAATACCGACAAATACACCACTGCAGGCACTTGTAACGCTTAACGATCCCGTGTACGTCGAGGCGGCCGAACACCTTGCGCGCCGGGTGATGGAGGCGGGAAATGACGCGCGCGAGCAGATCCGTGCCGGATACCGCATGGCGCTCTTCCGCGATCCGTCTGCTGAGAAGCTTTCAATACTCGAATCGCTATACGGAAGGGCTATCGACCGGTACGCGTCGGCAGACCAGCAAGGGCTGGCACGCAGCGGCGACCCGAAACACGATGCAATGACTGTAGTCGCTACAGCCTTGCTGAATCTGGATGAATTTATCAATAACGAATAGGCATGACCGATCCAAAGCATTTGCTCAACGTAAGTCGTCGTCACTTTCTCCTGGAAAGCGCGTTGGGTCTTGGCGCGTTCGCGCTGGGCACGTTGATGCCGGGCTGTGGCCGCCGGAAGGAGGACGTTATTCACGCTATGGACCGCGTGTTAAATCCGATGGCACCGCGTCCTCCACATTTCCCGGCAAAGGCAAAACGTGTGATCTACCTTCATATGGCGGGTGCCCCTTCTCAGTTAGAGCTGTTTGACTACAAGCCCGAACTGATGAAGTTGCACGACCAACCATGTCCGCCTTCCCTCCTCGAGGGTAAGACGTTTGCTTTCATTCGTGGCGTTCCGAAAATGATGGGTCCTCAGGCCGAGTTTCGCCAGCGTGGTGAGTCTGGTGCTTGGGTTTCTGACTGTCTTCCTCATTTCGCTACCATTGCAGATGAGGTCTCCTTCCTCAAAGGCGTTCATACCGATCAGTTTAACCATGGACCCGCCCAGCTTTTTGTGCATACCGGAGGTCCCAGGTTGGGCAGGCCAAGCATCGGGTCATGGGTGACCTACGGTCTGGGTTCGGAAAACAGCGACCTGCCGGGTTTTGTGGTGCTCACGTCTGGAGGCAACACACCGGATGCTGGCAAGAGCGTTTGGGGAAGCGGCTTTCTTCCATCAGTGTATCAAGGCGTGCAGTGCCGGTCGGAGGGTGACCCCGTCCTTTATCTGAGCGATCCCGAGGGGGTCGACCGCACCTTGAAGGGTGAGATGATCGACGCCATCAACCAGGTTAATGCCGAGCATCACAAAGAGTTTAACGACCCCGAAACGCTGACACGGATTGCCCAATATGAAATGGCCTACCGCATGCAGATCTCTGTGCCGGAGGTTATGAATATCAACGACGAACCTGAGTACATTCACAAGTTGTACGGTACATCTCCGGGGAAGACGTCGTTTGCCAACAACTGTCTCCTTGCCCGCAAGCTGGTGGAAAAAGGTGTGCGGTATGTACAGCTGTTTGACTGGGGGTGGGATGCACACGGCACCGATCCGGCAACCGCCGTTGACATCGGGTTGCGCAACAAATGTCGTGAAATTGACCGTCCGATGACTGCGCTGATCCTTGACCTGAAACAGCGCGGGTTACTTGACGAAACATTGGTCGTCTGGGGTGGTGAATTCGGTCGCACGCCGATGAAAGAAAATCGGGACGGTAAGGAAATGCCGTTCATGGGTCGCGACCATCACCTCGAGGCGTTCACGATGTGGATGGCCGGAGGGGGTATCAAAAAAGGCGTAACGTGGGGCGAGACGGATGAGATTGGGTACTATCCCGTGCGCGGCAAGGTAAGTATCCACGATGTTCAGGCGACTATTCTCAATCAGCTAGGTCTCAATCACGAAGAACTCACATACCACTTCCAGGGACGCCCGTTCCGGTTGACGGATGTCGCGGGAAAGGTCATTAGTGAAATCGTTGCATGAAAACGCGTAAGAAAAGGTCTGTAGTCTGATGCTGTTTCTCGGGCGTTTTCATCCGCTACTCGTTCACTTCCCCATTGTGCTGTTGCTTACGGCCTTCGTCTTCGAAGTGATGTCGCGCAGTCATTACTTCAGGGGGTTGAAATTCAGCGTGCTACCGTTGCTCGTGTTGGGTACAATTGGTGCGGTGTTGTCCGCGCTTACCGGACTTTTTATTTCTCAGGAAGGCGGTTACGACCAGAGTACGTTGCAGCGGCATCAGTGGGCAGGGATAACTACCGTTATTGTGGCAGCTCTCGCGACGATAGCGAAGTGGAAGAGCAACCACCAGAAAGGGCTTATTGCAACGCTGTTTATCATCGTCACCATGCTCGTCGTCGTGACGGGTCACCTGGGTGCGGGGTTAACCCACGGCAAAGATTTCCTTACGGAGTATGCGCCCTGGAACCGCCGGAGTCAGACACCATTCACCTTGCCAGTTATTGCCAATCCCGATGAGGCGGTGTTTTACGCTGACATGATTCGACCGATCCTGGAACAGCGATGTTACGCGTGTCACAGTGAGAAGAGGCAGAAGGGCGACTTACGGCTCGATGGTGAAGAGTTCATTCGCAAAGGAGGAGATAGTGGGCCGATATGGGGTGGGCGTACCGGAGAGCTATGCCGACGGCCGCTGTCGCCCGCAGAGCACGAAGATCATATGCCGCCCATTGAACGCGACCAACCTTCGTCGGCAGAGATCGAGCTCATTGTAGCCTGGGTGGAGTCGGGTGCCGACTTCAATGCAAAAGTCGCGTCGCTCGACAACGCTGCGCTCGTAAAGAGCTACTGGGGCATACTGCAGACGGCCGCGGACCCGTCGTGGTTGCCCGATGAAGAAGTGCCTGAGGGAGATGTTGCGTCAATTGCAGCCCTTACGTCCGCCGGGGCGCTGGTAATGCCCGTGGCTGAGAACAGCAACTTCCTGACTGTTGATCTTCTCAACGTTCGGAGTTTTAATCAGCTAGCCAAACCGTTACTGGGTCTTCGTGAGCAAGTGGTCGAACTTCGCGCGGAGGGGAAGACGCTGCCTGATTCCGTCACCACCGCAATCACCGGTTTGAGCAACCTCCGCAAGCTGAGCCTGTCGAACGCCTCGTTTAACGCCGAGCTCATTGATCTGTCGGCATTGCCTGATCTGGTGTACCTTAATCTGACCGGCACCGGTGTGGGGGAGGAATTCCTTACTCCTCTTGCGGAGATGAAGCGCCTGAAAAAGCTGTACCTGTACAACACGAATGTGTCGGCGGCCGATGTGGCTTCGCTGAAGGATCGCAATCCCGAACTTGAGGTCGATTTGGGAGGCTACGATTTACCGTTCCTGGTGACGGACACCCTTGTTTATCGGCGCTGAGCGATTGTGGATGAGGTGGCATTCTGTTAAATTGTGTACCTGATGTTGGTCTGAACGGACGCCTATGATAACCTTCCTCATTTCCGTAGCAGCCTTGCTTTTCGGATACTTCCTCTACTCCCGGGTTGCAGAAAGAATTTTTGGCGTTGACGGCAACCGCCCGACACCCGCTGTTACCCAGGCCGATGGCGTAGATTATGTGGCCATGCCCGTATGGAAGATCTTCCTGATTCAGTTTCTCAACATCGCCGGTCTCGGTCCGATTTTCGGTGCGGTCGCAGGCGCCATGTGGGGACCCGTGGCCTTTCTTTGGATCGTTCTGGGAACAATCTTCGCCGGCGCTGTCCACGATTATTTTTCCGGAATGTTATCGTTGAGGCATCGGGGAAAGAGTATCACGGAAATTGCAGGGAAATACCTGGGCAACGGTGTAAAGCAGTTCATGCGGGCCTTCACCATAGTGCTTTTGATTATGGTAGGAGCGGTGTTCATTATGGGCCCGGCAAAGATCATTGACGACATGACCGGAAATTTTGCCGGGCTGGCTGTGTGGGTATCGGTAGTCTTCATATACTATATCGCCTCGACGATTCTTCCCATTGACAAACTCATCGGCAGGATCTATCCCGTGTTTGGCATAGCCCTGCTGTTCATGGCGCTTGGGATAACGGTAACGATGTTGGCAGGCGGGCTTCCCATTCCGGAGCTTTCCTGGTCGAACCTCGGCAACCAGCACGCAGAGGCGGGTAAGTTTCCCATCTTCCCCATGGTCTTCATCACCATCGCCTGCGGGGCGATCTCTGGCTTCCACGCAACGCAGTCTCCAATGATGGCGCGGTGCATGACCAATGAAAAGCAGGGCCGGACAATCTTCTATGGTGCCATGGTTACAGAAGGAGTGGTGGCGCTGATCTGGGCGGCCATCGGCATGAGTTTTTATGGCGGCGTCGGCGCGCTGAATCAGACGATGATGGCAAATCAGGGCAACGCCGCCGTTGTCGTCAATGAAATTTGTAATACCCTTTTGGGAACTGTGGGAGGCTTTCTCGCATTACTCGGCGTTGTCGCAGCGCCGATTACCTCCGGCGACACGGCATTCCGGAGCGCACGTCTTATTGTTGCAGACTTTGTCGGACTCAATCAGAGTCCGATAAGGAATCGGTTGATGATCAGTCTTCCACTTTTCGCCATAGGCTTTCTTCTCACGCGTATAGACTTTGCTATTGTATGGCGTTACTTCGCGTGGACCAACCAGACACTGGCAGCGATTGTCCTGTGGACGATCACGGCATATTTGATTCGCGAACGAAAGCCGTACTGGATCGCCCTTATCCCATCCGCATTCATGACCGCAGTGGTGGTATCATACCTGCTACTTGCCCCGGAAGGTTTTCAGCTTTCGACCGGGATCTCGTATACCGCGGGTATTGTGATGTCCGTGATCCTGGTCGCGCTGTCGATGGTGACGGTGTACCGGGTGCGACTCGAGAGTAAGGCGGTGATCAATTGAGTTCTCTTCCGATCGTCACACCTTAACGAAACCGTTCCATAGAGAATGCCTCTGCGGGCTGGGAGAAGTGTTCCTTGACACGGCGCCAAACGTTCTTGAAGAGTTCGGATTTCCTGTAATTCTTCAGCGCTGTCGTACTTTCCCAATGACTTACCGTAACGAAAATGTTGGGATCGTCGGCATCTCGCATGAGTTCGAGATAGGTGCAGCCGGCCATATTCTTGATGGCAGCCTCGGTTCGTCCGTAGATTTCCAGGAAGTCGTCGACCGCCTCGGGGATAAAATACATTCTAACGATTCGTACAATCATGGTTCACCGGTAACGTCGTTCAATTTACTATTTAAAGGCAAAACTCTACTCCTGGAAGGAAATGTTCACCATGCTGTCATAGGTGAGTCCGAGTAGTTCAGACGCATTTCCCTTGTAAATACCGATTTCAAGCAGCCCAAGGCTATTGAAAAGCAGGACACATTCGCCCTCTTCGGCCTGGTTGTAACGCGTATGAAGACGGCGGAACTTTTCTCCGCCGAACTGAATTGTGAAGGATCGGTCCTGGCGGACCGCCTCAAAAGTAGATTGCGGGATATTCGTGATCAGGTTGCCGTACGAATCGACATGAATGACATTGCCTGAGATGAGCTTTCGCGTCGCCTTCACATGCCTGTCCGTCATCCGTTTAAGCGAATCCACCGGTTTCCCCAGCTCGTGAAGCGGCGTTCCCGCAGCAAGCCGGGCTGCGGCTGGTGCGAACACATCCCGCTCGGGAAACGTACCCGGGCTGCCATCCTCGGTTTCGAGAAGGACAAGCTGACCAGGCTGGCAGTCAGAAATCAGGCTGAAGAGCCCGTTGTCGCTACCGACGAAAAAGTGGTCCTCTAATTGTAGAGCGACGGGTTGATCATCCCGGTTGCCGGTGGCGTGTACGCCTGTAAGATGAACGGTGCCGGGCGGGAAATCGCGGAAGACCGAGCGAAGCACAAATGCGGCGTTCGCGATGTCGCACGTGGCAATCCGGTGCGTTAGTTCTACGATGACCGCCGCTGGGGTTTCCCGGAGTATCCGGGCTTTGATGGCCGCCACGTAATGATCGATTTCGCCGGAATCGGTAAGGAGCGTTACAATTGCCATGAAAAGACTGAGATACCGCCAAACCGGTTTTTGCCGGATTATACTTATTTTTGTATAGTTAATTCAAATTTTTTTAACGTTTGAATAGTTACAAATAAAAATTCGGATTCATTCTTTGATAGAAAAAGTAGTAACACTGGACAACATCTCACTCGTAGAGTTTCTTGGAGTAGAAAATAAAACCATCGATTCCCTTGCCGCAGCTTTTCCAAAAAGCAAGATCGTTTCGCGAGGCAACCAGATCTTGATCAAGGGTTCGACAGCGGAAATCGTACAGATCGATGACATACTGAATTCCCTGATAGCGCACTACCATAAGTACGGGCGGATCACGGAAGAAAATGTCCAACAATACATCTCCCGCGAACAGGAGACTCCCGGAGCTCCAACAGGACAGGACGATATCATTATCTATGGAACCAAGGGCACGCCCATCCGGCCTAAGACCGTGAACCAGCATAAGCTGGTCGAGTTGGTTGCCGCCAATGATCTCGTGTTTGCCCTCGGCCCCGCGGGAACGGGCAAGACGTACATCTCCGTGGCGCTTGCGGTGAAGGCGCTCAAGAACAAGACGATCAAGAAGATCATCATTTCACGTCCCGCAGTGGAGGCAGGGGAGAACCTGGGCTTCCTGCCCGGCGACTTAAAGGAAAAGATCGATCCGTACCTGCGACCCATATACGATGCGCTCAACGACATGATCCCGTACGAGAAACTGCGTTACTACATGGAGCGCGAAATTATCGAGATCGCTCCACTGGCGTATATGCGCGGCCGGACGCTTAACAATGCATTCATCCTCCTGGATGAAGCACAGAACACTTCACCCATGCAGATGAAGATGTTCCTTACCCGTATGGGACCGGATTCTAAAATGATCGTTACAGGGGATGCCACGCAAGTAGATCTGCCTGCCAAACAGCAGTCTGGCCTGCGGGAAGCCATCCGTATCCTGGGGGGCGTCAAAGGCATCGGGTTCCTCGAACTTAGCGAAAGGGACGTGATCCGCCATAAACTCGTCCGCGACATCATCGACGCATATCACAAGGCGGGGAATAATAATCAGCCCTAAGATTGCCCCTCGACATGCTCAGGGACCACCCTTCGACAAGCTCAGGAGCGGTTGTCCCTAACCTTGGGGTTAGGTCCGACTGTTTCTTCGGTGCCTGAGCTTGTCGAAGGCGACTGATTGCCTGACTGATTGCTGCTTAGCCAAACACACAATAGGGGTACCGTTAATTTCCCTTTGTTTTCCTTTTGCCGGGGTGCGGGAATGGCTAAATTTTGTCCATGATCCAATGGACCCCCTATGCGTTTGTTCGTATCACGCTGTTCTATGTGACGGGGGTCTTGGTTGGTAAATCCTGGGCGCTGGATCCAGTCCTCGTCTGGCCCCTCGTTGTTCTGGTCGTGGTTGCTTACATCGTACTCGCAACGACGAAGCGAAAGCGGGTTTCGGGAGTGATCTCAGGCACGCTCGGCCTTGCGTCAATCCTCCTGCTTGGCTGCGCCTCCGGTGGCCGGACAATGGTATTGCCCGCCGATCATATCTCACATTATGCGGACAGTATCACGCACTTCGCAGGCGTCGTGACCTCGTATCCTTCGCGATCATCGCGCACGTGGAAGGTGGTACTGGACGTGCGCAGTGTTCGGGTGAGGAAAGCATGGAAAGGCGCAAGCGGAAAGGTCATGCTATACCTCGATTTGGATGCCTACCCGTCGCCGTTTACCTATGGTGATGTATTGTTCATAACAGGTGGACCCCGAGGTGTGCCGGGCCCGGCCAATCCGGAGGCTTTCGATTACCGGAGGTTCCTGGCACTGCGACATATTCACCATCAACACTACGTCGGCGGGAACAACGATGCCGTGCGGATCGGTAATGATCCGCCATCGCCCATCATGGCACGCGCCATAGCAGCGCGTGAAAAGGCAGTGGAGGTGTTCCGACGGTATGTTCGTGGCACGCGCGAACATGCCGTTGCCTGTGCCCTGGTCTTGGGATACAAGGAGGACCTTGACGACGACCTTTCTGATGCGTTTGCGGCATCCGGGACGTTGCATGTGCTGGCCGTTTCCGGCCTTCACGTCGGCATTCTTTACGGGCTTGTGATGGTGATGTTGAAGCCCGTCCGAAAGATGCGGGGCGGGAAGTGGACCGTCGCCCTCTGCGGCATTGCGGTGCTCTGGAGTTATGCCTTCATCACGGGGCTTTCGCCATCGGTGTTGCGTGCCGCAATGATGTGTTCCGTAGTCACGCTGGCGGGACCCTGGGGACGCCGCTCGAGCATGTATAACACTTTTGCTGTATCGGCATTTGCTCTGCTGGTGCATGATCCGAACCTCATTTATTCCGTGGGCTTTCAGTTATCCTATGCTGCCGTGTTTGGCATCGTTCGGTTTTATCCCCCATTGGTGCGCTTGTGGGAACCTTCATCGTGGATTGTTTCCAGAATATGGCAGATGTCATGTGTGTCTTTTGCCGCGCAGCTGGCAACATTCCCGCTTGCGCTGTACTACTTTCACCAGTTTCCTGTTTGGTTCCTGCTGGCAAATCTGGTCGCCATTCCCCTCTCCTTTGTCATTCTCGTGACCGGACTGGTTACTTTGGCCGCAGCGATTTGGCCAGCGGCAGCTATGGTCTGTGGATATGCGCTTCACGGCGCCGTATGGTTGCTAAACCGATCCGTTGAGCTAACCGCGGACCTTCCGCTCAGCGTCATTGACGGCATTTACATATCGTCATTTCAATGTTGGATACTCGGCGGCATCGTCGCAGTGATCGCTACACTGATCACCCACCGGAGTTTCGGCCTGGTCTGTGCAGCCGCCGTGTTATGCTTTGCGTTTGCCGCCGACGGCTGGGTACGAACCTTTGAGAATTCGTCGGTCAAGGAGGTCATTGTCTACCACCTTCGCAATGGATACGGAATGGAATTCAGGGAAGCCTTTCACTCGTACTTCTTTGCTGATTCTGTCCACTCCCGTAATGCAGATGCCGTGGCATATCATACGGCTGGCTATCGCATGACCGCGGGAATCCGTAGCGTAGAAGCGGGTGCAAGTCAACCCTTTGTGCGTGAGTTCGATGCCGGTCGGCTGATACATTGGAACGACTATACGATAATTCATATTTTTAGCGGAGGTCTCAAATGGCCTGCGCATTTAGACGTAGATTGCGTGGTGGTCAGCCGGAACGCGCTACGCACCCTTGATGATCTGCCTGAAGGTGTTACCCTTTCCCAGGTGGTTGTCGACGGAAGCAATAGTCCGTTTGTGGTCGCACGGATGGAGCGGGAAGCTGTCTCGCGAGGCATCCCTTTTCACGCCACGAGCAAATCCGGCGCGTTTATCAAAAAAATCCAATAGACAAATGGAACTGGTACGCTATTCCCTCGAACACAACGTCTGCACCATTACGATGAACCGTCCCGACAAGCGCAATGCGCTGAACCCGGAATTGATTGCTGCGCTGCGCGACGCGTTCAAGCGCGCTGAGACCGACTCAGAGGCAAAGGTAGTCATCCTCGCCGCGGAGGGGGAGGCGTTTTGCGCCGGTGCTGACCTCGCCTACCTTCAACGCATGCAGGGATTTTCCTATGAAGAGAATCTCAATGACTCAACGCAATTGCGGGATCTTTTCTGGCAGATCTATTCCCATCCGAAAGTGATCATCGCCAGGATACAGGGACCCGCGATCGCCGGTGGATGCGGTCTTGTCTCGGTTTGCGACTTCTCATTCGCGACGGGAAAAGCCAGCTTTGGATACACCGAGGTGAAGATCGGATTCGTTCCCGCACTCGTCATGTCATTTCTTGTCCGGAAAATTGGCGAAGGCCGCGCGCGACAATTGCTGTTGACGGGCACCGTGATCGACTCGAAAGAGGCGTATCGAATGGGGCTCATCAACTGTGTCAGCGAAAAAAATATGCTCACGCGAGACGTTGAAACCTTCGCCACATCACTGATAAAAGCCAACTCGTTTGAGGCGATGAAGACGACCAAACAACTGTTGGCACAAATGCAGTCGCTTACCCTCGAAGCATCTCTTGATGTCGCCGCGGCGGCAAACGCCCGCGCAAGAGAGACGGATGACTGCAAGCGTGGCATATCCGCTTTTCTCAACAAGGAAAAGATCGACTGGAATAAGGGAAATTGAACTGCCGTGGACGCGATGTCTCATCCTGCAGATACGCCACTAACGGTATTGCAGCGCTACTGGAAGCACGCCCAGTTTCGCCCGCTACAGGAGGAAATCATCAGTTCGGTGCTCGAAGGCCGCGACACGCTGGCCTTGCTCCCGACGGGCGGTGGAAAGTCAGTGTGCTTCCAGGTTCCGGCCCTGCTGAAGGACGGGCTGTGCATCGTTGTTACGCCCCTGATCGCGCTGATGAACGATCAGGTAAACCAGTTAAAGCAGCGCGGTATCCAGGCTGTCGCCGTTCATTCGGCGATGAGCCGCAACGAAATCGATCTGTACTTGAACAATTGCATGTACGGTTCGGTGAAGTTCCTATACCTTTCTCCCGAACGTCTTCAAACCGCGATGTTTCAAGCGCGTGTTAGTCGCATGAATGTTTCGCTTATCGTGGTCGATGAAGCACACTGCATATCCCAATTGGGTCATGATTTTCGACCACCCTACCTCAAGATATCCGACTTGCGTGCGCTGGTCCCCAACGTACCCGTCATTGCGCTTACGGCCACAGCAACGCGCCATGTATGCGATGACATTATCCGCCACCTCGCCTTTCGCGAGCCCTACGGCGTGTTCCGACGCACGTTTGCGCGAGACAACCTTTCTATCGTCGTGCGCAAAACGGATGACAAGGTCCGGAAGCTTTTCGATGTGCTTCGGAAGGTGAGCGGGCCAGCGATCGTGTACGTTCGATCGCGGAGGGCAACAAAAGAACTCGCCACGCTATTAGCGGGCAAAGGCATCTCGGCAACGTGGTACCATGCCGGTATGAACTACGACGAGCGGACCAAAGCCCAGGAAGCGTGGACATCGGGTAAGGTGCGGGTGATCGTCGCGACCAACGCGTTTGGGATGGGAATCGATAAGGCAGACGTACGAATCGTGATCCATGTCGATCTGCCTGAAGACCTTGAGTCGTATTACCAGGAGGCTGGAAGAGCAGGTCGCGATGGCCACCGAGCCTATGCCGCGGTGATATACGAAGATGCAGACCTTGCTGAACTTGACGTTAAAGTCGAGCGCGCGCACCCACCCGTGGAATACTTGAAGAAGGTGTATCAGGCGCTTGCCAATTACTATCAACTCGCCCAGGGAAGTGCGGAAGGCGAGAGCTTTGATTTCGACATTCACCAGTTTTCCACCCGGTTCAGCCTGTCGCCACAGGAAGTGTTCAACGCCTTGCGAACATTGGAAGGAGAGGGGTTGGTTGCCTTCAACGACAGCTTTTATGCACCTTCGCAGCTGCATGTCCCCGTTGAAGCCGTGAAGTTGTACGAATTCCAGGTGGCAAACCCTGCGTATGACCCAACGATCAAAATGATTTTGCGCATGTACGGCGGTGAGCTCTTTGCCTCCTATGTGAGCATTTCGGAGGCACAAATCGCCCGCGCGTTAAAGACAACAACGCGGGACGTATCCTCTACGTTACGGCGCCTGGATGAGCTCAACGTGATGAGCTACCGACCGGTAAAGGACCAACCTCAGGTTACTTTCCTGCTGCCGCGACAGGATGCCGACCGATTGCCTGTCGATCGTCAGCGCCTCGAACAACGACGCGCGCTTGCCCTTGCGAAAGTCAAAGCTATGCAATCCTTTGTCACCACTTCCACAGTATGCCGGATGATGTTCATCCAGGACTATTTCGGCGAAGAAGATGCGGTGGATTGTGGTAAATGCGACGTCTGCGTCGCGCGCCGCAAAAAAGACAACGTCCGGCAAATGGAAGGCCTGCGGGCGGAGATTCTCCACGTGTTGAGTGAGCGGACCATGAGCGTCGAAGAACTAGAAGATCACATTGCACCCGACGATCATGAGTTGTTTATCGATGTCGTGCGTGAGCTGGTCGATGAGGGGGAGTTGGAGTATGATAAGACGTGGCAACTTCGTATAGGGAGAAGAAGTGAGAAGTAATCGGTAATCGGCAATAGGTAGAGACGCATGACTCGCGCGTCTGGCAGGAATACGTAATCTGTAATCTGTAATCGGGGATCTCTGATCTGTGCACCATGTAGAGACGTTGCATGCAACGTCTCTACTATTACTGTAACGGTTTAACGGACACCACTGCCCGCTGCCTGCTGGCTCACTGCCTACTGAATAATTCCCGTGCTCCTGCAATCGCCGTCGCTGACGGCTTTGCTCCACCGATCATGGCGGCGATTTCCAGGATGCGTTCGTCTTCATTAAGCATGCGGATGTTGCTCGACGTCTTTTCCGACGCGTTGTCTTTGTATACCTGGTAGTGGACCGTTCCGCGTGCAGCAATCTGCGGCAGGTGGGTAATGGCGATCAGCTGATGTCGCCGGGCCATCCGTCTCATCATGGCGCCGAGTTTAATGGCGATTTCGCCGGAAACACCGCTGTCGATTTCGTCCAGGATGAGCGTAGGGATGGCCGCCCGTTCTGCAAGCACGTATTTAATGCATAACATGAGACGGGAGAACTCTCCGCCCGACGCTACTTGCGCGAGCGGTCGTGGTGCGATCCCCTTGTTCGCACTGAACAGCAGGTCGACATGATCGCTCCCCGTGGCGTCCGGTTCTTTGTCGCGATGAGCGATCTCCAGACGGGCGGCGGGAATACCAAGGTCTGTAAGCAACGCAGAAAGTTCCTTCGCAAGCGCGCCAAACACCTTCTTGCGCGTCGCGGACAACTCGGACGCTCGTGCCCGAAGCGTTTCCGTGGCTTTTGCCAACTCGCTTTTTGCTTCGGCAAGTTCGGCGTCGAGGTTCGTCGCCTGGTCGGCCTGCTGCTGGAGCGTCTCCTGGATCTGGATCAATTCGGCCACGGTTTGAACGCCGTGCTTTTTCTGGAGCCTGTAGATCAGGTCCAGGCGCTCTTTCACCAGCGCCGCACGATCCGGATCGAAATCCACCAGTTCACCAATCCGTTCGATCTCTCCAGCAATATCATTGAGTTCGATACGAAGGCTGTCCACACGCTGCAGAAGAAATGCGTACGCCTCGCTATACGAGGCGATGCTCTGGATCAGGTTACGCACTGTAGTAAGTGAAGTGGTAACAGAATACTCGGACTCCGTCAGGAGTGCTGTTGCCTGCATCACCTTATCGCGAATTTCGGTAGCGTGATCCATCACCTGCGACTCGGCCTCCAGTGCGGACTGTTCGTCCTCCTGGAGTTTTGCCTTTACGAGTTCGTCGAGTTGAAAGCGGATATAGTCTTCTTCCTTCCGGATAGTCGCTGCGTGTTCCGACAGTTGTTGGTAGTGCTGTTTTGCCCTAACGTATGCTATCCAGCTTGCTGCATAGGCATTACGCACCTTTTCGTTTCCGGCAAAGGTGTCAATGAGGTTCAGCTGGAAGCCGAGTTGTCCCGACAAGTAATTCTCATGTTGCGAGTGGATGTCCAGTAACAAGCCGCCGATATGACGCATTACGTCCAGCGTTACCGGCGTGTCGTTGATAAAGGCGCGGGATTTGCCGGCCGGGCTTATCTCCCTTCGGATCACAGTCAGGTCTTCATAATCCAGCTCATAGCGATCGAAGACCTCATGTATCCGGTAGGGGGCGATGTCGAACACACCCTCCGTGATGCATTTTTGTTTTGGATCCCAAAGGATTTTCGTATCGGCGCGGTTTCCCGTCAAGAGTCCGATTGCTCCCAGCATTATAGACTTTCCGGCGCCGGTCTCCCCGGTAATGACGTTAAGGCCGGCAGCAGGCTCCATTTCCAGGGAGCGTATCAGCGCGTAGTTCTTTATGGTAAGGCGCTTGAGCATCAGGGATCGACATCCATGTAAGCCTCGACGATGTTGTCGAGATCAATCTTCATCTTCTTTTTTCTCATGTTCCAAACGATAGCGTGATCGTCGCGAACTTCCTCCAAAATCCCGAACGCGACCGTGTTGTTGCGCAGTACCAGGTTTACGCTTTGGTTTGTAAGAGTGGGCAGCCGTTTTTTTACCTCGTCGGCGCCCGAAATCCTGATTTGCTTCTTGCTCACGTCGGCGCGTATAAATCAAAAATAGGAGTAAACCTGAGGATTTGAAAGGCTAGTTTTCCAGGATTTTGGCGTACAGCGCATTGTTGGTGGGATCGATGGTAGTGATCACATCGTAGGCTTCACGCCGGGTCTGGATGTTGCCATCGGAGAAGATGTTGGCCACTTCTTTCGACTTGGCGTCGAGGAAGCTGACAATCAGGATGGCGTTGGGATTGATCTCCCGTATTTCGAGAATTTTGCGGAGCCCATCAAGGATAACACGCCGGCTGTTATCCGGTTCCTGCGTGAAGGTATCCAGGCCGAGTCGGTGATATGCATACATCGCCTTCCTGAGTTCCTGCATCTGGGGGTTCATGATGTTTTCGATAAGCCAATACCGGTTCCGGTTGCTCCCCAATTGCTGCCAGCCCGGTCTTAGCGATTGTTGGGCATTGTTGACCACCATCAGGGCGCGCTGAAAATAGGGCGTACCTCCCAGTTCACTAAAAGTGTCGTAATCGAACCCTAAAATAATGTAGGCATAAAACGCCAACATCGATGTGAGGTTGCTGGTGAACGCATTGTCATTGTACTCCAGCGGAAGCGATTCGATGTATTCAAACTCCCATTCGCGGTCGGCAAAATTGAATACCAGTGACGAATAGTTGGTGTTATACACAGGCCTGGCCGATTGGATCTGCACCGACGCGCTGAAGTTGCCTATCGCCGGCATCTTGGTGATGGTGATCAGCAGACTACAGTCGATTTTTTCATGATTCCTGAAAGCGTCGTTAGTCCACCTCCGGCCGTTCATGAATTGTTCGATCGACGCCTTCATGTCGTCAAAAAGCCCGCGATCCGATGTGGCGATCTGCGTCGCGTTGATATTGACGATGCAGTTCAGTTCCTGAGCTTGTGTGATAACGGGTGCAATAACCAGCGCTAGCAACCAGCCCAGCTTAGTCCACGATCTTCTCCAGGATGGCATTGACGATGTCTTCAGCAACTTCTTTCTTGCTCTTTAGTTCATAGCTCACCGAGTTCTGTTCCCGGTCGATTATAGTCACCTTATTTGTATCGTGACCGAATGCAGCTCCTTCATCGCGAAGGGAGTTCAGCACGATCATATCCAGGTTCTTGCTCGCCAGCTTGCCGAGCGCGTTTGCTTTCTCATTTTCTGTTTCCAGCGCGAATCCCACTACAAGCTGTCCATTCTTTTTCATTTCTCCCAGTGTGGCGGCGATGTCCTTCGTCGGCACCAGGGGCAGGGTCGTCTGGTCTGCCGTTTTCTTGATCTTTTGATCGTGACGCACTGCGGGGCGATAGTCCGCTACAGCGGCGGCCAGCACAGCAATATCCGTTTCGGGAAAAACGGCTACGCAGGCATCGTACATTTCTTCCGCCGACACCACTTGAGTAACGTCAATTCCGGGGTGGCTCGTATGCAGGCTGGTCGGGCCCGTGACCAGGGTTACTTTTGCGCCGAGCCGTGCCAGGCGTTCGGCTATGGCAAAGCCCATTTTGCCGGAGGAGCGATTGCCGATATAGCGAACCGGGTCGATGGCTTCATGGGTAGGGCCGGCCGTAACCAGCGCACGCTTCCCGCGAAGCTTTTCTCCCAACGCGAGGTTGTCTTCCAGGTAACGAACGATGTCTTCAGGTTCCGCCATCCGGCCATCGCCGGTAAGGCCGCTGGCCAATTCGCCGAAGCCGGTATCGATCAGGTGATTACCAAAGGATCGTAGGCGTTCGAGATTGCTTTGAGTGGAAGGATGGGCCAGCATGTCGAGGTCCATGGCGGGAGCCAGGAATACCGGACATCGGGCGGACAAGTACACTGCGGTCAGGAGGTTGTCGCATATCCCATGCGCAAACTTTGCCAGTGTATTGGCGCTGCAGGGAGCAACCAGCAGGGCATCGGCCCAAAGGCCAAGTTCGACGTGATTATTCCAACCGCCGTCTTCGTCACGTATGAATTTGCGGACTACCGGATTTTTTGACAGCGTTGAGAAGGTGAGCGGCGTGACGAAGTCGATGGCCGACCGCGTCATTACACCGCGAACGGAACAGCCCGCTTTCACCAGCCACCGGGTGAGCACGGCGGCCTTGTAAGCGGCAATGCTTCCGCAGACGCCGAGAACGATCTTCCTGCCATTCAGAACGCTCATGCTCCCAGGCCCGTGGGCCTTCAGGTTTCGGGTACTTCGTCCAGTTCGCTGCGGTAGCGATAATTCAGCTTGCCTTCCAGGAACTCTTCGGTCGCGGTGCTGGTCGGCTTGGGCATGCGTTCATAGAACTTCGATATCTCGATCTGTTCCCGGTTTTCAAATACTTCTTCCAGGTTATCGACGGTCGTGGCGAATTCCGCCAGCTTGTTGTTGAGCTCTTCTTTGAGATTGACTGCAATTTGCTTGGCGCGTTTGGAAATGACTACGACACTCTCGTATATATTACCAGTGGGTTCAGCGAGTTTGTCGATGTCTCTTGTGACGATTGACGATTGAATGGCCATTAGCTTTGATGATTAAGAATTATTTTGACTTTTGAACTTACTCAGTTTTTGCAGGCTGTCAGTGTACATCTTCTCCGCTTCACGGAGATAGACGCTGTTGGGATACTTGTCGACGAGTTCCTTGTAAAACTCGACCACTTCATTGTATCGCTCCTCCTGACGGCTGTATATGCTTTGCTCGGCGAGCTCATATTGCGCCGCCACGATCAGGTACTGCGCCTCTTCCAAATACTTTGAATCGGGAAAGTTCAACTTAAAGTTCCCGAGCGCTACAATGGCAGCCTTGTAGTTTCTCATCTTGTAATACTGGCGCGCGTTTTCGAATCCCTTGCGTTCCAGCTTTTCCTGCATATCCTCAATGGCCTTGATGGCCTCCTCGACGAACTTGCTGTCCGGATACCGGTTCAAAAACTCCTGCATGGCTGCCATCGCCTGGACGCTGCTGTTCTGGTCGAGATTGTACGACGGGGAATGCACATACAGGGAATAGGCGCTCATAAAGCGGGCTTCTTCCACCAGCGGACTCCGGCCGTAGGTTTCGTAGAAGGTCTTGAACTGCTCCGAGGCCAGAAGGTACATTTTCTCATAAAACTGGCAGTAGGCCAGGTGAAACTGCACTTTTTCCCCTTCCGGCAACCCGCGAACTATGGGGAGAATTTGTTCGAAGAGGGTAGCGGCCTTGTAGTAGTCCTTCTTGGCGTAGTAGTTCATAGCCCCCTCGTATTTTACCCGCCAGTCCGGGTTCTTTTCAATTTTCCTGAACTGCCCACAGCCGCCTGCGAGGGCAAGGACCATAATAATCACTGGAAAACCGAGAAATCTACGCATAAGCCCGCAAATATAGTGGTTCCGGCCGGTACTGTAAAACGCAAAATCGAGTGCCGGGATTCAAAGGGATTGATGTTCAAAACAGCGGAAAAGGCGTATGGGTAGGGAAAATCACCTTTTGACGATCAGCTTTCGGGTCATTACAGCCTCGCCGTCGATATAGAGGGTATAGAAATAAATTCCGGCGTTCAGGTTGCCGGTGAGGATTTTAGCCTGGCTTTCGAAGCTCGGCAGCTCGTACTCCCCCATAATGTTGCCCAATACGCTGTGTACTACAATCCGGGCAGACACCTGATCTTCGAGGAGGCGATAGTCGACATAGGCGTAGTCCGACGCCGGGTTCGGGTATACATCCTGGACCGTAATATACCGGGAGTTGTATATGCTGGATTGGCGGCGCCGTTCCTCGATAACGAAATTGAGGTCGAACTCAAAGTGCTCGGAAGGGTTGGCGCGGTTAACAGCCGTGTACCGGACGGTGCTGAGTCCCGGAACAAGCCCAGCCTCAAGGAGTATCTCCAGGTCATTTACAGACTGGCCCGGATCGAGCTTGATTAATATGTCCCCGACCGCCCCGTCAAAGCAGTCCCCTCCCCGGCAGAAATAACTCCGTTGGGATGTTCCGATCTGCCCGCCCGAACGCCGCAAATGCACCGTAATGGGCCGGTCGGAATGGTTCGTAAAACGCAGTGGCGCGCGGACGACGTCGCCGACGGTTCCTTTATACGTATCCTGAATACCTGTGATTTCTAAAGCCTGGGCAGTCAGTTCAAACGATATCGCACACAACCATATCAGAAAGAGGGTGCCTTTCATAGGTAAGCCAATCGTAGCGTAACAAAATGTAGCACTTTCAGAGCTAAAGTCATAATCCCGCTACGATATTTTGCAAAAGCTGCGCAATAAAACAGCTCCATTGCCGTTCACGGTAATTTTCGTGTATCGGCGGCGACTTTCTTGGCGGGGACGACGTCCTCCCGGGCGGGTCGGATGTCTTCCCTCCACGAAAATCCCTTGAGCGTCTTCATGTCCTCGGTCAGCTCATGAGGCGGTACGAAACTGGCATCGGGCTGAACATAAAAGTTGAGGTCGTGCACTTTGCCCTCCCTGAAACGGATGAGTATGTTACTGCAGATAATGCGGTTAATACCCGTGAAGGTGAGGTCATCCTCGTCGAAGACAAAGTACAGGCTTTCGCCGTTCCCCCTCACGATCACCTGTTGTATGTTGCCGTCTTTGAACTCAGCCGTCATGTCACGGCCTTTGATCTGGTTAAAGTTGCCCAGTGTATCCTGGGAGACAACGAAAGCGTTCCGTACCAGGAAGATCTTGCTGATGGTGTTGTTCTCTATCAGCATGCTTACTGAATCCGCTGTCATCTGATTGCCGGTGTTCCAGAGGACAGGATCGCGATAAAAATGAATGATGGAATCGGCCGTGATGTAAGCGAGTGAATCAGCCACACCCTGCATGTCCTTCTTGTAGATCTTTACATTGTGATAGGCCAGTAACCGCTTGTTCTCCGGGATTTCGCTATCGATGGAAACCAGCGTGTCGGCGGTAATGAAAAGCGTATCGAGGTCGTCCGTCACTTTGGCGACCCACGCGTTGTTGAACACCTTTGTAATCTCAGCGTCTTTATAATAGTCTACGGCCTGACTGTAAATGATGAGGTTTTCCTCCTTTGAGATCATTTCGACATCGCCGCGCACCTGGTACAGTTGTCGTACCCGATCGAGCCGCCAGTCGTTGCCCTTGAGTTGATAGCTTGGTGATTCGGCTATCCCCTCGGTAAAATCAGATTGCTTCGTCCTTGTATCGTACTCTCCGCCTTCATAGATAAAGGTTCGACCCTCCTTGTCAACGGCCGTCGTGGGGGTTCTGAAGTAAACGACCTTTGTACGAGAATTGTACTGAAGGCTATCCGACGTCATGGTGTAGTCCGGGTTCTCAACATGCACATCGCGTTTGAACGAGGCCATGTTCGAGTTTACATCGTAGTACCCGCGAACGCTGGTGAGTGTGTTGATGGAATCGACCAGCTTCCCTCCATCGTAATAGTAGGCCATGTTCGCAGGCCGGTCGTAGTCGAGCTGGTCGGTGTACAACGTTGCTGTCCCCAGCTTCACAAAGACGACATTGTCTCGCAACCGCGCCTTCTTGGTGTTGCCATCGTACTCCAGCCTTCGGCTTGTCACGGTTACCGAGTCCCCCTCCGTAATGCGTACCCGCCCAAAGGCCTCTACGGAATTCTGTTCCTTGTACAGGTAGGCCGAGTCACAGTAGATCGTCGTTTGATTTTGAGTGAAGACTACGTTTCCGGTAAGCTTCTGGTAACCCTTGTCCCTTTCGAAGCTAAGTTGGTCGGCGTGCTCCAGCTTGACATTTTGTTGTGCAGAGGCTGTCGTGGCGATCATTACGCACACGACCGCCAAGCTCAGAATGCGGATGGCGCCCCGGGTATGTGCGATCCATATGTCGACGGCCGCCTTTATCATAGTGCAAGCTACGCTGTTCGTGGTGAATATTGAAATCGGGGGTACCCCCGACCGACATGCTATAGCGCAAATTTTGAGCCGGGCACGTCCGTATTTTGGTACATTTGGCCATGCTGGAGCGATTCCTGAATCACATACATGAAAACCAGCTTTTTCGGAAGGAGCACCGGATACTCCTGGCGGTCAGCGGGGGGCTGGACTCCACCGTTATGGCTCACTTGTTCCATCAGGCGAAATTCAACGCCGGCATTGCACACTGTAACTTCGGCCTGAGGGGTGAGGCTTCCGATGGAGATGAAGCTTTTGTACAAGGTCTGGCAAACGATCTGAGTATGCCGTACCATGTCACGCGCTTCGCGACGGAAGAAGTCGCCGCCGCGCGCGGCGTATCCATACAGATGGCGGCCCGTGACCTTCGAAACGAATGGTTCGAGGAACTTGTGCGTGAGGATCACTATGATTTCATCGCAACTGCGCACCATCTCAACGATGCGCTTGAGACCGTCCTGCTCAACCTTGCACGAGGTACAGGCATCGATGGCCTCGCAGGAATTCCGCT
Organism: Cyclobacteriaceae bacterium; assembly: GCA_032907565.1. Taxonomy (GTDB): domain Bacteria; phylum Bacteroidota; class Bacteroidia; order Cytophagales; family Cyclobacteriaceae; genus ZC4RG29. The sequence goes on from JAJJPK010000028.1 coordinate 48,971, forward strand.
TCGCCAACGGCGGTTTGTGCGGCCGATGCTTTTTGCTTCCCGGGCGCAGTTGGAAACGTTTGCACGTAGCGCGTCATTGCAGTGGCGGGAGGATGCCTCGAACGCAACGGACGACTATCAACGCAACGTCATACGACACAAGGTCATACCGGTATTGCGAGAGATCAATCCCAACCTCGACGAGACCATCGCCGACACACTCGTCCGCATTCGTGGGGCACGCCGATTTGCCCGTACACACCTTCGCGACTTCAGCGTTCGCAACATGTACTATGACGGTACACATGTTCATATCCGCGTGGCCGACTTGCTGGAAGACCCCTATGCGCCCGTCATCTTATGGGAGCTCTTGAAAGACCTGGGATTCAACTTCGATCAATGCCGCGACATGGCCCAGCGCCGTCAGCCGGGTGCGGTGTTCCTGTCAGCCAGCCACCAGGTTACCGTAGGACGTGGCGAACTCATTATCGGGGTTCCACCCGGTGAAAAGGATGATCACACCGAGATCCAGGAGGGGGCTCGCACGGCGCATCTCGCTGGCCAAACGCTTACCCTGGAAGTCCGTGTACTGGGCGGTGACGTGCCAACGGACCCATCGATGGCGATAATGGACTTGGATAAGGTTGGGTTTCCCCTTCTTTGGCGCCGATGGCGAGAGGGCGATAGGTTTGTACCCCTGGGTATGAGCCAGCATAAGAAGGTCAGCGATTTTTTGGTCGACGAAAAAGTATCCCGCGCGGCCAAACACGACGTCACTGTGGTAGAGTCCGGTGGGGAGATTGTGTGGATTGCCGGCCTTAGGATATCCGACAAAGTAAAAGTAACGGAACACACCCGACGGGTTCTCGTTTTGCATCTTCAGACAGCCGCAAAGGGATTGCAAAATTAAATTTCCATATTCCCTGATGCTGTCCTAAATTGGCGCCCGGTTGAAAGAAGACCGTTTTCCGCATTTACCTAAAATAATCTACAACAGCTATGAAAATTACAGTTGTCGGTGCCGGTAATGTGGGCGCAACTTGCGCCGACGTGCTTGCTTACCGCGAGATTGCCAATGAAATAGTTCTGGTCGACATCAAGGAAGGCCTTGCTGAAGGGAAGTCACTGGATATATGGCAGAAGGCACCGATTGACCTGTACGATTCCCGCACGATCGGAGTGACGAACGATTATGCGAAGTCAGCGGGATCGTCTGTTGTTGTGATTACCTCTGGCCTCCCGCGTAAACCGGGCATGAGCCGGGACGATCTCATCGGCACCAACGCCGGTATCGTAAAGTCGGTTACGGAAAACGTCGTTCGGCATTCCCCCGACGCCATCATTATCGTGGTGTCGAACCCACTCGACGTCATGACCTACCAGGCGCACATTACCTCTCGTTTCCCCCGCACGCGCGTCATGGGTATGGCCGGTATTCTGGATACCGCGCGTTACCGGGCTTTTCTCGCAGAAGCATTGAATGTCTCTCCGAAAGATATTCAGGCTATGCTGCTCGGCGGCCATGGCGACACGATGGTGCCGCTGCCGCGCTACACGACCGTAGCTGGTATTCCCGTGACGGAGTTGATAGACAAGGACAAACTCAACGCAATCCTCGAACGCACAAAAGTTGGCGGAGGCGAATTGGTAAAGTTGATGGGAACATCGGCGTGGTACGCACCTGGCTCAGCCGCAGCACAGATGGTGGAAGCCATCGTACGCGATCAACGACGCGTCGTCCCCGCTTGCGTGAAGCTTGAAGGCGAGTACGGCATCAAGGATTGTTACCTGGGCGTACCCGTAGTTCTTGGTCGCAACGGCATCGAGAAGATCATCGAACTCGACCTGAACGCCGAGGAAAAAGCCCTGTTGGAAGCCAGCCGCAAAGCGGTGAGGGAAGTTATGGAAGTGCTGGAAAAGCAGGGAAAACAATGAGCACTCCTCACTCTCACACTCACACTGCCTCGCCTATCGTACCATTCCTCTCGCAGCGACGGGCCACACCTCATGGACCTTTCCATCCCTGAGGCATACTACTTCATCGGTAAGGTTGGTAACGACGCACGTGTGGTTCGGGATGACTGTCACCTTTTCGCCGACTTCAGGGCGTGAACTGCATTGTGAGAAGTCGACGTGGCCGTGCTCTTCCGACTGCGCGTAAATGCGTGCTTCGGGATACTCCAATATGTATCCGAAGCCGTCGAGATCGAGCGTGTCTGAGGAAAGCACTTTGGATCCTGCGTCGAGTATGCCCCGGTCTGCCGTAGGCCGGCTCACTACCGTGGTGAGCACATGCATAGCCACCTCGTCGAAACTCATGGCGCCGACGCTTACGGTCTTCCGGTCGCCATACACATATGTGCCGGCGCGATGTTCGGTTATCCCTTTCCATTGATGGGCCTGCCACATTCGTGGTGTACCACCTCCGCTGACGCAGGGAATTTCAATTCCGTCTGCTGCCAACAGCGTTCGTGTTTCGTTAACAAACGGCACGGTCTGCTCCGTGGTGGGGTAGGTCATGAGTCCTTCAAAGCGCAGACCGGGTAGTGAAGCGATCAGTCGTGCGAGTGTGGCAGCCTCCTGCGGTGTTTGTACGCCACAGCGTTGCTTGCCCGATTCAAATTCAACCATGACGCCCACTTCCGTTCCTGCGGAAGCGCACGCATGTGAAAGACCGTGTATGGTAGTGGCGGAGTCGGCAGTTACACAAAGGCGTACGCGGCTGGCGAGGCGGGTCAGTCGATGCAGCTTGGGGTCGCCGAGTATGTTGTAGGTGATGAGGATGTCGTCGAATCCGGCGTCGGCCATCACCTCAGCTTCTCCGAGCTTTTGACAAGTGATCCCTATCGCCCCGGCGTCGATCTGCATGCGCGCAATCTCCGGCAACTTATGGGTCTTGATATGCGGCCGATTCATGATACCGTGTTCATCGAGGTATCGCTGCAACCGATAAATGTTCGCCTCAACCTTATCCAGGTCTATGAGGATGCAAGGCGTGTCGAGTTCTTTGGGCGACATACTTTTTTACTTTTTGCTTTTTATTGCTCACTTCTCACTTCTTACCGGATTACCGACCACCGATTAGCGATCACCACTTACCGACTACTATCCAGCGCCCTTCCTCCCCACATAAACAACTTCCCCCTTCACCAGTCCATGTCTTTGTCGTACTTCTTCGGGAAGGCGGTCGACGAAGTCGTCGGCAACGGGAACAAATCCCGCGGTCGCAATTCGCGAGGGATAGTCGTTACCGTAACGGCGGACGTGATCACGTTGGCCGTATAATCTTTCGCGTTGGACGGGGTCCGTAATGGAAGGATCGCCTGTTGTGGTGTCGGGGATCGGACTAAAGAACGGCACCTGGAGTATGGCGAATCCTCCCGGCTTAAGCACGCGATACAACTCCTTCATCGCTTTGATGTCGTCGTCGACATGTTCGAGAACATGATTGCACAGCACGACGTCGAACGAGTTATCAGGAAGCGGTATTCGGTGAATATCGATCTTAAGCTGGGCAAGCGGCGACTCTATATCGGCGGTCACGTACCCTTCGCCATGAACGGCGCGGAAGCGATCGACAAAGCAGGCTTCCGGGGCGAAGTGCAACACCTGCAGAGGACGCTCGAAAAAGTCCGTGGTCTGTTTGAGATACAGCCACAGCAGGCGATGGCGTTCCAGGGAAAGGCATCCCGGACAAAGGGCGTTGGAACGGGGTTTGACGCGTCCATACGGAAGGAATTTTCGGTAACCTCGCCCGCAGACCGGGCAGCTGACCCGGCTGCCCGCATAGAACAAGCCCACGAGGTGCATGCCCGGTCCCGCAACGCGTTGGAGGTATTTGCGCGGGACAAAGCGGATGAGCCAGGAGATCAGTTTCTTCATGTTTGGCCGACAAAGATAGATAATACGACGGGAGCCTGGGGCGTTCAACGCAACCAAGAGGGCCGGTCGGGTGCCAAAAAATGATCCGGGCACTAAAACTATTCGTGACCATTGGGCATCTTTAAGGTGAAAAAAACGCGCGAAATAGGGGGAATTGAGACCGGTCATGCATGCGGAGACTTTACAGGACATTGCCATGATGCATTCGGATGCTCTGTTGCAGCGCGCGGCGCAGGGGGATCAGAACGCCCAGGGCAAACTCGTCCAGATTTGGTATAAGCGCATCTACAATTTTGGTTTCAAGTTCTTCCTCGACCACGACCTGGCGATGGAAGTGTCACAAAAGACCTTCATTTCGATGTGCCGTAACCTGCCATCGCTGCATGACCTGGGAAAATTCAAGGCGTGGCTGTACAAAATCGCGATGAACTATTGCCGCGAGGAGATTCGCAGAAAACAAAACACCCGCTCAACGCCGTTCGAGCGGGTCTGGAACGTGGAGGCTGAACAATCGCCGCGGTGGGAGATGTCCGGGAGCAGAAGCGACGATCCGGACCGCCAGTTTCAGCGCAATGAAGTGGCGGACATACTGCACGCCGCATTGATGGCCATCAATGAAGATCAGCGTGCGGTGGTCATCATGAAGGAGTATGAAGGACTAAAATTCAGAGAGATTGCCGAGGTGTTGAACATCTCGGAAAATACGGTAAAGTCCAGGATGTATTACGGACTTGAAAGCCTGAAACGAATACTGGAAAAGCAAAACATCAACAAAGACACTATAAACTATGAGCTTTAAACCTGACGAAGGCATGCTGATTGCCTACCTGTACGGGGAGCTCGAGGGGGCTGCCAGGGAGAAGGTGGAAGCCTTTCTGGCAAGCTCCGAAGAGGCCCGGCGTGAACTGGAGCAGCTGAAGGCAGTGCGCGATGTTATGGGATTGGTGCGCGACAAGGAAGTCATTGCCCCACCGCTGGTTATCGACAGCCGCACACGTCGCTTCAACTTCTCGTCGCCATTTGTGCGTACCGCCCTGGCCATCGCTGCCTCGCTTGTTCTTTTGATGGTGGCAGGCAAGCTGACCGGCGTGCAGATAACCGCGTCGGCAAATGAACTCAGACTTACTTTCGGACAACAACAGCCTGCTCCCAATGTACCATCCCTTGATGTTGCGGACGTTAACGACATTATCGACGCGAAGCTCGCAAGCAATAACGAAGCGCTGCAGGCCGAGTGGAAAAAATCGCAGGAAGCGTTCACTGCAACGGTGCGCGAAAGCCTGTCGGAAAGCTCCTCGCGGATCGATCAGCTGGTAACGAAGGCCGCTTCAGCGTCTGAAAAGCAAATCAGTGCCTATGTGTCTACTCTGCAAGCGGAAAACCTGCAGATGATCAAAGATTACTATAAGATGACCTCGCAGGAACAGAAGGCACAACTCGAACAGTTGCTGGTCGACTTTGCAAAATATCTACAGCAGCAACGGGAGGACGACCTCGTGATCCTGCAGGCGCGTTTGACCGATCTGCAGCAGAACACGGACATGTATCGGCAGGAGACGGAACAGATCCTGGCCAGCATCATTTCCAATGTATCTGTTCCTGTCATGAGAAACTAAAAGCGAAAGACACGAAATAGCTATGGCACGTACGCTAATCATCGCCCTTATGATCCTGGTTTCGCTGGAGTCCTTTGGTCAAGGAGTCGACCAGGAGCGGATGACGCGCGACCTTCGTGTGGCTGAGAATGTGCTGGCAACACTCATTCAGCAAAAGATGGATGGCCAGCGTATGTTCTTTCCCCTCAGCGTCACCGGATCATACCAGCCGGGCGTGGGCGTCACCTTCTCCCTGCCCGCAGACTATACGACGCCGATCGCCCTGGGGCTTCCCGCACGGGGCTACTATGAAATCACGCTAGACAGACGCGTTCAGGGCGTGAGTGGCGGTGTCGTCCAGAGACAGCAGGTACCCGTTGAGAAGGAAGGCGATGAATGGAAGCTTAAGGATCGCGAGCAACTCAATCTCGACAGCCTCCGTGACCTCTCAAACGAGCGGATCATCGCCGCAGCGCGGGAGTTCCTGGTCGACTACGGCTCATTGTTGAGTCAACTGCCTCCCGGGGAAAAAGTGGTGATTACAAACCGGGGCGACCATCCGCGTCAGTGGGTAGGTAGCCTCGTATCCGCCCCCAGTCGTATGCTCCTGTCCATCGAAGCAGCAACGGACGACGTTAACGCACTGCGCAATGCCCAGATCAGCCGCGACGAATTTATCAAGCGGATCAAGGTCACGACTGCCGAAGTTACCGGCGAAGTGGAGCCCGACCTGGAACTCCTCTCCACGATCTTCAGCAGACTCTACCGTCAGGATCTCGCCACCACGTTTTTTGTTGATGGTACAATCCCCTATGAGCGCATGAAGAATTTTGGCGTGGTGTATTACATGCGTGTGTTTTCCGCCAATCGTACATTCAATAGTACGTATGACATGCCGACGGTCGGCTTGCAAAACATCGACCAGCAGGAACGCGACGCCAAAGTGAAAGAACTCTATCCCCGTTTCGAGAAGGAGCTCAAGGAAAACATCCTGGAGTACGGCCGAACGCTCAAGAGCCTTAAGGATGGGGAGCAGCTGGTTTTCAACGTGGCCCTTACGCAGTGCCACCAATGCCATATACCATCGACACTCGAGCTCTCCATCCAGGGGTCCGATCTAAAGGCCTACAATGAAGGCAGGACAGACCGGGAGACTGCGCTCTCAAAAATCATCTCAAAGCGGGGACCTGACCAGTAGCCGTCGAAGCCATAGCGGGTCATGTTTCATCCCGGATAGGGCGATTGCTTACACCGTGGGGACTAAGATTATTCCAGTGGCTTCATGGTGGCCCGGGATTTGCCTACCTTTGTCCGGGGTTGGTGGAAACATTCTGTAATCGTCTCAAATCCCCCTTCGTTCCATTGCATACCCTGCATCGTTGATTACCCGTCTTGCAGATGGGTTGTGAGCGTGTAAAAACTTTGGTGTCATGGGCAAGAAAAGAAACCTGATCATTCTCGCAGTCGCGGTAGTAGCGTTAGCGGCATTTTTTCTTTTGAGAGGAGGAGGGACCCAGGCCCATGTCGAAATTCTCACGAGCGTAAAGAGCGGACCCTTCAAAGTAGAAATTGAGACCACGGGTGAGCTCGAAGCCCGTAATTCCGTGAAGATACAGGGACCAAGCGCCCTTCGCGACTTCAGAATCTTCAACGTGACGATCCAAAGTATCGTTGATGAAGGAACCATAGTAAAAAAGGGCGACTGGGTCGCGTCGCTCGACCGTTCGGAATTTCAAAATCGATTCGACGAAAAGCAATTGGCTCTGGAGCGCGAACAGGCAGAGTTTGTTCAGACGGAACTCGACACGACATTGCAGCTGCGACAGGCACGTGACGAACTTATCAACCTGAAGTACGCCGTAGAAGAAAAGCGGATTATTCTCGAACAGTCGCAGTATGAACCCCCTGCAACCATCAAACAAGCGGAAATCAACCTCGCACGTGCGGAACGCGAGTACGCGCAGGCGCTTGAAAACTATAAGATCAGACAGCGGCAGAACGCCGAACGCATGAAGGAACAGTACACCGAACTGCGGAAGGCCCAGAATGAGTTTGCCGCCATCCAACGCCTGGCGTCGTCCTTCACCATCCTGGCTCCGGAAGATGGTATGGTGATCTATACGAAGGGATGGGACAACAAACCCATCAAGGCGGGTTCCCAGATCAACACGTGGGATCCGACGGTCGCCACGCTTCCCGATCTCAGCCAAATGATGTCGAAGACGTTTGTGAACGAAGTGGACGTAAGAAAGGTCAAGATAGGACAACCGGTAGAGATTGGTCTGGACGCCTATCCGGACAAGAAACTTACCGGCGTTGTCACCCGTGTTGCCAACGTCGGTGAACAAAGACCCAACAGCGACGCCAAGGTGTTCCAGGTCGACATCGCTATCAACGGAACGGATCCCAGCTTGCGGCCGGCAATGACCACGTCGAACAAGATCGTGACGGCTATGATCGACAATGCGTTGTTCGTGCCCCTCGAATGTCTTCACAATCAGTTTGATTCCATTACGTACGTATACCTGCGCCAGGGACTTGAGACGCGGAAGAAAGAGGTTATGGTTGGGTTAACGAACGCGAATGACGCGGTTATCCTGGCAGGTGTTTCTGAAGGCGACCGGGTTTACCTCTCCGTCCCGTCCGGCATGGACGACGATCCTATTGTCCTGCTTCCTGAGATGAACGGTAAGAGGAGGAAACCTGCCGGCGAAGAGCCCGAAATCCAGGCCCCCGATCTGCTTAACGGGGGAGTACAGCCCGCCCCGGACGAACGCAGGGGCAGAATTCGTCGCCAGGGTGGAGCCCGTGCGGGTGTAGCACGATCCGATTCGACACCATGAAGGAACGGTTGCTGGCAAACCTTTACATCGCCGTCGACGCCGTCTTCTCCAACAAGATGCGGTCCTTCCTGACGGCCCTCGGCATCATCTTCGGGGTGGCTGCCGTGATTGCCATGCTTGCCATAGGCAATGGCGCTCAGCAGGAAATCCTTGAGCAGATACGACTCGTGGGCGTGAACAACAGCGTCATCAAGCCCATCATAGAACAGCGCGAGGAAAAGGTTGAAGAAGCCGGGCTGAAAGAGAAACGCAAGTTTTCGCCAGGTCTCACGCTGCGCGATGTGAACAGCATCCGCGCGAACATTCCCGTCGTCAGCAAGGTCAGTCCCGAGATCCTGCTGGAAACATTCATTATCAAGAGCGGCATCCGCCGCTCTGCCAAGCTCGTGGGTGTCGACCCGGTCTACTTCGAGATCTTTGATTTCACCCTGGCGGAAGGCAGGATGTTTCTCGAAGAAGAACTCATCAACGGCTCACCCGTGTGTATCATTGGCAATTCCATCAAAAGCAAGTTTTTTCCAACGGAGGATCCGCTGGGTAAGGCTATCAAGGTAGGTCCGCATTGGCTCACCATCGTAGGTGTTATGCGGGAACGCCTCGTGTCGCAGACCAGCATCAGCAAGCTGGGTATTCGCGACTACAACATGGACGTCTATACGCCGTTGCAGACCATGCTGATAAGGTATGAGAACCGCGACCTCGTAACCCGTTCCCAACTCGCCACCAATACGAGCGGACAGTTCAGCCGGGGGCGTGCTGGTGTCCAGGAGACTCAACCTGAAGAGCCGACGACGCCAACAAATTATCACCAGCTCGACCGGCTTGTGCTACAGGTTGCTGAGACGCCATACCTCCAGACCACGGCGGAAATCCTTTCCCGGTTGCTCGAGCGGCGACACTTCGGTGTCGTAGATTATGAAATCGAGATACCCGAACTCTTACTCAAACAGCAACAACGTACCAACGACATTTTTAATTATGTGCTCGGGGCTATCGCAGGCATATCCCTGCTCGTAGGGGGGATCGGCATCATGAACATCATGCTGGCGTCGGTGCTTGAACGTATCAAGGAAATTGGCCTCAGGCTTTCCATAGGAGCAAAGAAGTCCGACATCACACAGCAATTCCTTTTCGAAGCCATGATGATCAGCGTTTCGGGGGGCATCATCGGTGTTATCCTGGGCGTAGGCCTGGCGTACCTCATTTCTTATGTCGCCGAAATTCCGACCGTCATCAGTTTTATGTCTGTTGTTTTATCCTTTGGTGTTGCTGCTACGGTGGGACTCATCTTTGGCATCGCCCCCGCCCGAAAAGCGGCCAGCCAGGATCCTATTACCTCACTTCGTTATGAATAAAAAAGCGTGTTTTCTTGTTGTCGCCGGAGTTCTTTTGTCCGTGTGGCACGATAGTCGTGCGCAAGTGCGTCGGCTGACATTGGATGATGTTGTTGCCATGGCCCGGGCGCAGTCGCCTCGGTCCAAACAAGCGGAGACGCGCAAAGAAAACCTGTATTGGACGTATCGCTATTATAAGTCCAACTACAATCCTCAACTGCGATTGAGCGGTAACTTCCCAAACTACAGCCAGGATTTTACGCCTGTTACGCAGCCCGACGGATCCATTGAATTTCGATCGCGGCAGCAAACGAACTCTGCGTTGACGCTCGGTCTTCAGCAGCCCATTCCCTGGACGGGCGGTGTGATCTCCATGAACACGTCGGTATTTGTTGTTGACGATATCGAACGCGACGTAGTGAATTGGAGCGGTGTACCCATGAACATTCGCCTTGATCAGCCGCTCTTCTCCTTCAACCGGCTACGGTGGGACAGGATGATCGAACCACTGCGCTATGAAGAGTCGCGGCGGGAATACGTCGAAGAAATGGAATTCATCGCGCGCGAGGCCGTCTCGCGATTCTTTGCGGTCATGACTTCGCAGATCAACCTTCAAATCGCGGAATTCAACCTGGCCAACAACGACACGATTTACAAGATCGAACAAGGACGATACAACATCGGTACTACGTCGCAGGACAAACTGTTACAGGTGGAACTTCAACTGCTGCGCTCACGCCAGGATGTGGCACAGGCTAAACTCGACCAGGAAACGAACCGGCTGAGGTTACGGTCATTTGTAGGAATGAACGATACAGAACAATTCGAGTTGGTGTTGCCGGAAGAAATCCCTCAATTTGAAATTTCACTCGAGGAGGCGCTCGAGCGTGCGCGGGCAAATCGTGCGGACTTCATCGCGTTCGAACGACGACGGCTGGAAGCGGAAAGCCAGGTGGCCAGTGCGAAGGGCGACCGGTTCGACGCTACCCTGACAGCCTCGTATGGTCTTAACAATTCCGGTTCCTACCTCTCCGACATCTACCACGATCCGCTGAGGCAGCAACGCTTTAACATCGGTTTCAACGTGCCGGTGCTCGATTGGGGCAGGAACAAGGCGCGTTTGCGGACGGCCATTGCCAATAAGGAGTTTACGGATTACGTTATCGCGCAGGATGAGGTCAACTTCGAGCAGGAGATCCTCACACAAGTGCGTCAATTTGAAATGTTGCGTCTGCAAATTGAGATCACAAAAAAGTCGGACGAAGTAGCTCAGGAACGATATAACGTTGCCCAGAACCGCTATCTGATCGGAAGGATCGACATCACAAACCTCAATATTGCGTTGACGGAAAAGGACGATGCAAAGCGGAGCTACATCCTCGCGCTCCAATCGTTTTGGCAGGCGTACTATGACCTGCGGCGATTGACGTTATACGATTTCGCTACCGATACACCGCTGTATGTACGCGATGACGATGAATGAGTTTTTCAGACGCCGGTATAGTTGAAAGGCGTAATCTGTTTTAACCGCGCCTTCAGGCCGGGCTTAATGTCGAGCGTGTCGATGAAGTCGTGGATAGTTTCCCGCGTTATCTTGTCGTGGGTTCGCGTCAACGCCTTTAGTGTCTCATAAGGATTTTCAAAACCCTCCTTTCGTAAGATAGTCTGGATGGCTTCTGCAATGACCACCCAGTTGTCGTCAAGATCCTGGCGGATCTTTTCCTCATTGATTTCCAGTTTGCGAATACCGCGTTCCAGCGATTTGAAGGCGATGATGCTGTGCGCTACGGGAACGCCAATGTTTCGCAATACGGTGGAGTCGGTCAGGTCACGTTGCAATCGTGAAACCGGCAGCTTTGACGACATGAAATCGAAGACGGCGTTGGCAAAGCCGAGATTTCCCTCGGCGTTTTCAAAATCGATGGGATTTACCTTGTGCGGCATCGCGGAGGAGCCCACTTCCCCGTCGGCGATCTTCATCCGGAAATAATTCATAGAAATGTAATGCCATATATCCCGGCTGAAGTCGATGAAGATCGTGTTGATGCGTTTGAGGTTGTCGAACAGGGCAGCGAGGTTGTCGTAATGTTCGATCTGCGTCGTTGGAATGCTCCGACTCAATCCCAGGTGCTTGCAGAATTCGTCCGCGAACTTGTTCCAGTCGACATCAGGGTAAGCCACGTGATGGGCGTTGAAATTTCCCGTGGCTCCTCCGAACTTTGCAGAAAACGGAATTGTTTTCAGCAGGTTCATTTGTTTTTCCAGCCGGGAAACAAATACCATAAGCTCCTTGCCCATTCGGGTAGGAGAGGCCGGTTGCCCGTGCGTGTATGCCAGCATCGGGACATTTTGCCATTGTTTCGACATCTGGCTGATGCTCCTGATGAGGCTCGTGAGCTGGGGTTGATATTCCCGCTGCATAAAGTCGCGCATCAGCAAGGGAATGGCCGTGTTGTTGATGTCCTGCGAGGTAAGCCCGAAGTGGATGTATTCCCGGAAGGGTTCGAGCAACGGATCGTCGAAGCGTTTCTTTATGAAATACTCGACGGCCTTTACGTCGTGGTTCGTTTGCGCCTCGATGTGCTTTACCTCTTCGGCGTCGGTTTCCGAGAACTCCTTGTACGTACGCCGCAATTCGTTGAGCTTGTGCACAGGGAAGTCCATCATCTCGGGAATAACCGCCGAAAGGGCTATCAGGTATTCGATCTCGATCTGAATCCGGTAACGGATCAGTCCGTACTCGGAAAAGTACTGTGACAAAGACTCGACCGACCGGAAGTATCGACCATCGATGGGAGAAATTGCAGTTAAGGGTGTCAGCGGCACAGTTCCTGGAAATTTACGGCGCTAAATTAAGGAAATTACCGTATGGCCGGAAAATTGAAAGATTGTACTTTTGTGCGGCCTTTCGGGCAACACAACGCTTGTGCCCTGTGTTATAAAGGTACGTTCTATCATGGCATTTAACTTCTTCAAAAGGTCACAACCTAAAACCCAGCCTGTAAAAGAGGCAACACACAGTGCTCCGCAATACCTCGAGCTGACAGTAAAGTCGATCATCCATGAAACCCGGGACACGATAACGATTGTGTTTGACACGCCGCCATCGGGACCGCTTACTTATAAACCCGGGCAATTTCTTACGCTGATCGTACCCATGCAAGGTAAGGAAATCCGGAGGGCGTATTCACTCTGTACGTCTCCGTTCACGGACGAATTTCCGGCTGTCACCGTCAAACGCGTTGACAACGGTCTGATGTCGAATTGGCTTCCGGACCATCTGAAAGAAGGAGACAAGCTCAAGGTGATGGGCGCCGTGGGGAACTTTACGCTCGACTACGCGCCGACTAATCGCCGCCACGTCGTGATGTTCGCCGGCGGTTCAGGGATCACGCCGCTTTTATCGCTTACAAAGAGTGTCCTCACCCAAGAACCGGAAAGTATTGTCTCGTTGATCTATTGCAATCGCGACATCGACAGCGTGATCTTTAAGGACGAACTGGATCGCTGGGAAAAGCAATACGAAGGCCGTCTTCATGTGATCCACATCCTGGACACGGCGCCGATGAACTGGCAGGGATACTCCGGTCTTCTCAACCCGGAGATGCTGAAAAAGCTGTTCGAGAGAATACCGGACTGGGGCGTGCGGAACACACTCTACCTCATGTGCGGGCCGGAAGGCATGATGAAGAACGTTGAATCGTTGCTGGCGGCGTATTCAATACCCGCTGAACAGATCCGGAAGGAAAGCTTTGTGCAGGGTACCATCGACAAGCCTGCGCGGAAGGAAGCTGAAGAGGAGGAACTTGTGGAGCGAGAGGTTACGATCCGGTTCGATGGCGAAGAATATAAGATCATGGTTCCGCCTCATAAAGCCATTCTTGAAACAGCGCTTGACGCAGGCATCGACCTACCGTATTCGTGTCAGAGCGGCCTCTGTACCGCGTGCCGCGGAAAAGCGCTTTCCGGAAAGGTGCGCCTCGACGAAGAAGAAGGGCTCTCGGCATCAGAACGCGCGGAAGGTTATGTGCTCACGTGCGTGGGGCATCCGTTGACTGATGATGTAGTCATCGAAATCGGGTGAGATTAACTGCGGAGACTTCTTAACGCGCAGGCGGGCTCCTCAACTTTTCAGTCTTTCCCAGGGCGTGTTTGCTATCGTCCGTAATATTCTCCAGTGTCCACGTTATCCGTTTTTCGAAGGGGTGTTGGCGCACAGGGCAATCCGACTTCGTGCATATCGGGCAGGAAAATGCAACGCAGGCGTCGACGTGAATGAAGAATTCCAGCGGGACGTCAAAGCGGGCGCGCATCAGCCGGTGAAAGGCTTCCACTTCTTCATGTGCCTCGCGTATGTTGAGATACCATGGTACGGTAAGGTGGGCGTCGAGGTGAAGTACGCGTCCGTATTTGATGAACCGCACGTTGTGGAGGTCAATCCAGGAAGCTCTCCGGTTGGCGTTGGCGGTGTTTACCACTTCCTGAAGCAGCGATAGGTCGCGTTCGTCCATGATTCCCGCCACGGAGCTGCGGACGATGCGTACGCCGGTATACAGGAGCCACAAACTGAACGCGATCGCGATTGCACTGTCAATCCACATGATGCCGGTCAGGTAAAGAACAGTCAAACCGACCAGTATACCGACCGTGGTGAGTGCATCGGAGTGCAGGTGTTTACCGCTTGCCACCAGCGCCAGTGAGCTGTTCTTCTTGCCGATCCTGACACATACGGTACCCATAATGTAATTCAGGATCGCACTCACCGCGATGAGTCCGATACCGATTCCCAGGTCCATGACTTCAGAGCGGGTCAGTAACGAACCGGATCGACTGATAAATGATCCAGATCCCCGAAATGAATATCAGGGTGCCTTCAATTCCTGCGGAAATGTATTCGATCTTACCGTGTCCGTACGGGTGGTCGTCGTCACGGGGCTTGGCGGCGAGTACGAGGGAGTACAAGCCCAGGAATCCTGCCACAACGTTTATGATGGTTTCAAGAGCGTCACCGAGTATGGCGACGGAACGGGTTTGGTACCACGCGTAAAGTTTGATGAGCAACAGGAAGATGGAAAGGGCCGCGACCCACTTCTGTACCTGGATATTTTTCTTGGACGCGTTCAAGTCTGACATGCATTGGCCGCGGTGCCCTTCTCATTCCACAAAAAGAAAGCCACACCGCACGAACCTGCGTGTTCAGGTGTGGGATCGTTTCAAGATACGGTCTATTCGCGGAGGCGTACGCGGAGAACGCGATCGTCGTTCGTGATGAACAGTACCTTGTCGTCCGGGGTGAGGGCGCAGTTTGATGCGGGATCTGTTACCCTGATCTTTCCAATGAGTTTGCCGTCCGGATTGAAAATCCACACGCCGCCCGGTCCCGACGCAAACAAGTTGCCTTTCTTGTCGAATTTGAGGCCGTCGGGGAGGCCCCGGGCTGTTTTCGCGTCTTCCGTTGCGTCGTAAAGGACCCGGCCGCGTGTGATGGTTCCTTCCGGCGTGACATCGTAAGCATACCATACCGCTTTTTGCGGGTCGGAATTCGCTACCACCAGCATCTGCTCATCCGGTGTCAGAGCAATTCCGTTGGGCCGGGTTATCGTATCCGTCAACAGCCGCACTTCGCCTTGGGGTGTGGCCCGGAAAAGCCCCTGAAAGGGCAGTTCTTTTGTTGGGTCGTCGACATTTTGAGGAAGGCCATACGGCGGGTCGGTGAACCACAGGTTGCCGGCGCGGTCGAATATGGCATCGTTAGGGCTGTTCAACTTCTTTCCCTCATAGGATGACACCAACGGGATGAATTTAGGCGCAGGGTTGTCGAGGGGTGCATCCATTACAGCAATGCACCGGTCGCCGTGCTGGCAGAGTACCAGTCGGCCATCGTTTCGGAGGACCAACCCGTTGGAGCCAGGTTCTGCACGTCCGGAGGGTTCTGTGCCCGTATAACCGGAAGGGAATAGGTATTCTTCTACGCCACCAGCCTGAGTCCATTTGTACACCTTGTTCGGTGGGATGTCGGAAAACAGCAACATGTTGTGCAACGGCACCCACAGGGGTCCCTCAGTCCAGGTATGTCCCTCTGCGATGACCTGGATGTCGGCGTTTTCAGCGACGACCTCGTCAAGCGCAGGGTCAAGACGTTCGATGGTTGCAATGGATGTGGATGAGCTTTCAGCTGTGGTGTCTGCGTCGCTACTCCCGCGTCCGCAACCGGAAAAGACAAGCACAGCGAACAGGGGAGCAATCAATAGTTTTCTGGGCGCCTTCATGCTAGGAAAGGTTTAGGGAGAATCAAGATAGCAAAATACCGAATTGTGGGCGCCATCGAATGGCGGTGAAAAATTGGACGAACCGTCCCATTTTGAAAAATGAAACGGTGGTATGCATAAGCAAAAAATGCCGAAATACGAAGGAAATCGCTGTTTTATGCACTTTCGCCGTAGCATAACGCAGTCGGCACACAGCTGGAAGGAATTTTGATGCTCCAGTGAAGTGACAATAAATGCTCAAGCAACCGGTATGAAACCTTTGCCTGATCACGAGCTAGGCCATATGCGAACGTTGGTCCGGATGGCCGCAGTGGATGGCCCTGTCGACGACAAGGCCCGCCGCGTTATCCACAAGATCGCCACATCTCGCTCCGTGCAAGCGGCGCGTGTCGACGCCTTGCTGGACGCCGGCAGTGAGGATGCCGCCCTGTTTGTTCCCGATGGGCTCGGCAACAGGATGGGTTTGCTTCACGACCTCATGGTACTCGCTTATCTCGACGGGTCGGTCAACGTCCGCGAAAAAGCGCTGCTCGACTCGGCCATCAGGGCGTTCAAATTCAGGCCACAACTTTCTGATCACCTGATCGATCTTTTCCGATATGGCGCACCGTCACCATCCGAGTGGAACGACTTTGTCGACCACGTGAAGCAATCCTTCGTGGAAAGCGCTACGAGACCTCAATAATTGCTCTTTTTTGACGAAACGTTAGCCATTCCGCTTATTTTTGAGCTGCGACATTGAACGAAAAACGCAGCGGAATGGAAACAGCAGAGAAAATCAGGCGCCCTGAACGAAAGTTTCTCCCCGAAGATTTTAAAGTAACCTCGTGGGACGATCTCAAACCCTACTTTGACACGCTCCTGGAACGCGAGCTATCCTCAGCGGAGGATTTGAAGAAATGGTTTCGCGACAGAAGTGAACTCGAGTCAGTGATCTCCGAAGACCTGGCGTGGCGTTATATCCGGATGACGTGTTACACAGAAAACCAGGAGTACAGGAACCATTACCAGGATTTCATAGAGAACATTCAGCCGAAGATTGCGCCGGTGTCGGATCGACTTAATCGCAAAGCGGCTGACTCGCCCTTTCTCTCCGAAGTAGCCCAACTGCCCGGCTACGATATCATGATCCGGAACCTTAAGAAAGACATCGAAATCTTCCGCGAGGAAAACGTGCCGCTGTTTACGGCCATAAATACGGAGACGCAAAAATACGGACAGATCTCGGGCGCGATGACTGTTGAAGTTGACGGTAAAGAGCTGACGCTTCAGCAGGCCGGCGTCTTGCTAATGTCTACCGACCGCGCCGTGCGTGAAAGTGTTTTCCGCAAGATCACGTCCCGCGGCCTCGTCGATAAGGACGTACTGGATGATTCCTTTACACGACTCGTGGAATTGCGCCACAAGGTTGCGCGCAATGCCGGCTTCCCGAACTTCCGCGACTACATGTTCAAGGCGCTGGGCCGCTTCGACTATACGGTGCAGGATTGCTTCGACTTCCACAAGGCTATCGAAACAGAGACGCTTCCCATTCTGGACGACTTTGCGCTGGCGCGAAAGAAGACGCTGAAGGTCGATCAACTGCGTCCCTGGGATAAGGCCGTCGATCCCGAACTGCGTCCACCGTTGAAACCATTCGGCAGCGGCGACGAGCTCACGGAAAAGACCATTGAAGTGTTTCGGCGCCTCGATCCCTACCTGGGCGACTGCCTTTCAATTATGCGTCAAATGGGGCACCTCGACCTCGAATCGAGAAAAGGAAAAGCGCCGGGCGGATACAATTATCCCCTGGCGGAGATCGGTGTGCCGTTCATCTTCATGAACGCGACGTCCACCTTGCGCGACATGGTTACGATCATGCACGAAGGCGGCCATGCGATTCATAACTTTCTTACCCGCGACCTCGAACTCAACGATTTCAAATCGACGCCATCGGAAGTGGCAGAGCTCGCTTCCATGTCGATGGAATTGTTGTCGATGGATCATTGGGATGTGTTCTTCGAAGACGAGGCCGAGTTCAAGCGGGCCCGGCGGGAACATCTCGAAGATATTATTGAGACGTTGCCGTGGGTTGCAACGATCGACCAGTTCCAACATTGGATATACGAGAATCCCGAACACTCACTGGAGGAACGGCGGAAAGCCTGGAACGAGGTGTTCCAGAGATTTTCAGATACTGTGACAGACTGGAGCGGGCTGGAGAAGGAACGGGATTACCTGTGGCAGAAGCAGCTACACCTTTACGAGGTGCCCTTCTATTACATTGAATATGGAATGGCTCAGTTGGGAGCCATTGCAGTATGGCGCAACTTCCGGCGCAACCGTGAGGAGGGCCTCGCAGGCTACCGCAGAGCCCTCGCGCTGGGGTACATGAAGAGTATTCCCGAAGTGTATGCTGCCGCCGGGATCCGTTTTGATTTCAGCCGCGAATACATACGCGAGCTGATGGACTTTGTGAGAGAGGAATTGGCGAAGGTGTAGGCGATAATGGCTTGAGGTTTATCCGTCCTCACTGTCGGGTGCTTCTCCACGCGCGCGATCGAGAAGATCGCTGAGCAGTTCGGCTTCGGCTTCGGTCAGGCTCAGTACGTTATCGATCTTGTGTCGTTCCTTATTGATGTCATCCAGAACTTTAAGCCCACGTTCTGTGATGAATACGTCGGTAGCCCGTTTGTCGGAGGGGCAGGATTTCTTAACGATCAGTTCTTTCTTGACAAGCCTGTCGAGCAATCGCGACACGTCCGAGTTTCTGTCGAGCATACGCGACTTGATCGTGGTTGCTGAAACACCATTGGGATGCTGGCCGCGAAGTATCCTGAGAATGTTGAATTGCTGGGTTGTGATACCGAAAAGAGAAAGGAACTTCTGCTGGTTGCCAATAAGCCAGTTGGATGTATAGATAAGGTTTACCACCGCCTTCTGGTGGACGCTATGGAAGGCTTTCTGCTTGATTTCGTCTTCGATCTTCATGAACAGGGAAAGGCCCCCGGATTACGTCCAGGGGCCCGTTATGAAAATGTTCTCTGTCAGGCTTTGTTCATTTCAATCTTGCACACGATGTCGACGTCATCCGAGACGACAAGTTCGCCACCTGCAAGGCGGTTGTCCCACTTCAGGTTGTAGTCCTTGCGGTTGACCTTGCCGGTTACCTTGAAGCCGGCTTTCACGCCACGGCCCGTATCGACGGTGCCGCCGTAGGTTACGTCAAAGGTAACGGGTTTGGTTACGTCACGCATGGTGAAGTCGCCTTTCAGTTTGTAGCCGTTGCCTTCCTTTACGAGCTTCCCCTTGAATTTAATTTCCGGAAACTTTTCAGCATTGAAGAAGTCGTCTGACCTCAGGTGATTGTCGCGACGATCATTCTCGGTATCAATAGAGGCAACCTTTGCTGTAAACTCCACATCGGCATTGTGAAAGTCATCACTCGTGCTTGTTACTTTGGCGTCGAAATCCGTAAACTCTCCTTCAACTTCTGTGATCGCCATGTGAATGACGTTGAAGCTGATCTTGGAGTGGGGCTTGTCGATGACCCAGGTAGTTTGCGCAAATGTGGTGCCCGAAGCGAGCAGGAAAATCAGTAGTAAGAATTTCATTTTTTTCATAAGAGGTTGTTTGGTGGATTAATAGCACTAAAGTAAACAAAATACGTGTTTGAACAAGTAGTTTTTTGAGGCCCCTAGAAATTAAGATAAAAATCGGCCAAAAGCGAGCGGTATTCGGCGGAGGGGTTACCGTCGGCGTCGAGGAGGTGGAGCCATGCGGCCTGGGTTGGGGCGGGAGTCCTGGTGAATACCATTAGCCGGCGGAGCGGCGGTTTGTCGGGTTTTGAGTGTACATCGCAGGCCACGACGCAATACAGACCCTGGCGGGCGGCGAGAAACAGTTGCTGGCGATCGCCCGGGCCGTCGTCAACCGCCCCGATCTGTTGCTCGCCGACGAGCCCACCGCCAACGTCGACCACGACATGGCGCTCAAGATCTT
>JAJJPK010000029.1:0-6212 GCA_032907565.1 Cyclobacteriaceae bacterium
CGGCGTTACACTTCTCGATGATCATCTTTTGCACCATGGGAACTTCCTCCAGCCATATCTCTACCCCGAGGTCACCGCGCGCTACCATTACGCCGTCGGTGAGTGCAATGATTTCGTCGATGTTGCTTAGGGCCTCGGGCTTTTCAATTTTGGCGATGATTGACGCCTTGGAATTGTTCCGGTTCAGGATGTCACGCATGGCCTGGATGTCGGAGGCTTTTCGGACGAATGAAAGTGCAATCCAGTCGACGTCATTTTTTATTCCGAACTCCAGGTCCTCAATATCCTTCGGGGTAAGGGAAGGGGCAGAGACCTTTGTAAAGGGAAGGTTGATTCCTTTTCGAGACTTGAGTGGTCCTCCGTGTACAACCTCCGTGACGATTTCTTCTTCACGCACTTCGGTAACCTTTAGTTCGATCTTGCCATCGTCGACGAGAACAAGGTCACCCACTCGTACATCGCGCGGGAGGTCGGTATAGGATGTGCTCACAATTTCACGGTTGCCAACGAGTTGGCGGGTTGTAATGATGAGCGATTGGTTTCTCTCGAGAACGGTGCCGGGTTCAACTTCCTGGACGCGAATCTTCGGACCCTGCAGATCCTGCAGCAGGGATATGGACGTTCCCATTTCCTGGTTGAGTTCGCGTACATAGTCAATAACCATCTTGTGGTCCTCATGCGTGCCGTGCGAAAAGTTCAGCCGGAACACATCTACGCCTTCTTTGATGAGTGCGCGCAACATCTCCTTTGAATTGGAGGCGGGCCCAACTGTCGCCACTATTTTTGTCTTGTTGAACGTAATCCTCTCAGGCATAACTGAATCTACAGGCTTAAGGCATGAAAAATCGTGTAAATGACGGTAAACATCTTCAGAAGACAAAATTGCTTTTTGACTTTAATTCCTCCCTTGCTACCGGCGCTACGAGTTCGGCGGATGGAATCTCCCGGAGCTGCTCCAGGATATCATCTCCGTCATGGAAGCGGCACAACACGATGAAGTCAAAATGCGGGAACTCAGGTGCGAGAAAGTATCGCCCTTGCCCGTCTGCGGGTTTGTTACGGAGCAGTTTGAGTGTGCTTGCGTGTGTTTCGAATGAGTAATGGGCGAAGCCGATGTGAACGTTCTTTCGGAAGCCGACCGTGATGTCGGGTTCCTTTACAAGGTGCACACCGAGATACTGGTTAAGTTCCCAAGCCAGCCGGTAGCCCTTTGCCGAAGAAATGATCCCGTATACATCGAAATCAAAATCGTACTCAATGATGAGCTTCCTTTTCTTCATTTTTGATGCGCTATGAAGGGGTTTCGGCGGTCCGGGGCCCAATCAAAAAAGTTTGACAATATTCAGGTAAATATCTTTCTTTGCAAAGATTTTTAATCGTCTAAACCTCAAAAACATGTCCGAAATTGCACAAAAAGTAAAACAGATCATCATCGAGAAACTTGGTGTTGAAGAATCTGAGGTTACGCCTGAGGCAAGCTTCACCAACGACCTTGGTGCTGACTCCCTCGACACCGTCGAGCTGATAATGGAGTTCGAAAAGGAATTCAACATCTCCATTCCCGATGACCAGGCCGAGAACATCTCCACAGTAGGCCAGGCGATCTCTTACTTAGAGCAAAACGTTAAGAAGTAACTTGGTCCATATCCGCTCTTTACCACACCCCTTCTGCCATGACTTTGAAGCGAGTAGTAGTCACTGGGCTTGGTGCACTCACGCCGATCGGGAATACAGTTCAGCAGTTCTGGGAAGGACTGAAGAACGGTACAAGCGGCGCCGCCCCTATTACTCGATTTGATGCCTCTCTCTACAAAACCAGGTTCGCCTGCGAAGTAAAAGATTTTGACATTGGAAATTACATGGACCGCAAAGAGGCCCGCAAGATGGACCCCTTTGCACAGTATGCCATGGTCGTCGCTGACGAAGCAATACGCGATTCCGGTTTAGATCTCAACAAGGTTGACCCGGATCGTGCAGGAGTTATATGGGGATCCGGAATCGGAGGTTTGTTGACTTTCCAGGAAGAAGTCAAACTCTATGCCCGCGGAGACGGCACACCACGATTCAATCCCTTCTTCATTCCGAAAATGATTCCTGACCTGAGTGCCGGTCATATCTCTATCCGCTACGGCTTCAGGGGTCCGAACTTCGCTACGGTTTCCGCGTGCGCTTCATCTACTAACGCTATCTACGATGCATTCACATACCTGCGCCTGGGCAAGGCCGACATCATCGTGACCGGCGGTTCGGAAGCCGCCGTCTGCGAGGCCGGCGTCGGCGGCTTCAATGCCCTGCGCGCTTTGTCGGAACGCAATGACTCGCCGGAGACAGCTTCCCGCCCGTACGATAAGGACCGCGATGGTTTCGTTCTGGGTGAAGGCGCCGGCGCACTTATATTGGAGGAATACGAACACGCCGTCAGACGGGGTGCAAAGATGTACGCGGAGGTTCTCGGCGGTGGCATGTCGGCCGACGCATATCATATCACCGCACCCCATCCCGAAGGGGCGGGCATCATACGCGTGATGCAAAATGCCCTGGAAGATGCCGCAATCTCCGCCGAGGAGGTTGACTACATCAATACGCACGGCACTTCAACACCACTGGGCGATCTTGGGGAGATCCGGGCCATCCAGCACGTGTTCGGCGATCACGCATACGAAATGAGCATCAGTTCAACAAAGTCGATGACGGGTCACCTGCTGGGCGCTGCGGGGGCAGTCGAGAGTATTGCCTGCCTGCTGGCCATAAACGAGCACATCGTACCCCCTACTATCAACCACTTCACGGCTGATCCCGATCTTGACCCCCGGCTCAATCTGACGTTTAACAGGGCACAGGAACGCGAAGTAAACATCGCCCTGAGCAACACATTCGGGTTTGGCGGGCACAATTTCTCCATCCTCTTCAAAAAAGCGGGCTAATATCCGGTGCATTGACAGAAGTATGCCGGAATGATTAAATTAGGGTTCAAATTGGTTCGGTTTTAGAAAGGCTGCTGCTTGGTCTGGAAAATTTTATCGATTCCGAAGGGTAAAAGGAAGAACGATCAAAAGCTGATTACGGCTATGCAGAATATAGCCGGTATATCGCCTTCCAACATCGAGCTGTATCGGCTTGCCACGATTCACAGTTCCATTGCCCAGGAGGGCGGAAACGGATTCAAGGAATCCAACGAACGCCTCGAATATCTGGGAGATGCCATCCTCGGTGCCGCCGTGGCGGATTACCTTTTCAAGAAATTTCCCTATAAGAATGAAGGGTTCCTCACCGAAATCCGCTCGCGCCTCGTGAACCGCGAGTCGCTCAACATGCTTGCGCGGAAAATCGGTATCGCGAACATCGTTCAATATGACAAGAAGAACGCGCACCTGCAACAGGTCATCCTCGGCAACACCCTGGAAGCCATTGTAGGCGCGATCTACCTCGACAAGGGATACCTGCGCTGCAAGAAGTTTGTCGTAGACAAGCTGATCAACCCATACCATGATCTTGACGCACTTGTCAAAGCAAACTCGAACTACAAGAGCAAGATCATTGAGTGGGCACAACGGGAAGGAAAAGAAATTCGTTTCGAAATCGTCTCCATAAAAAAAGGAAAGAACCACAAGGAGTTTACCGCGCAGGTTACCGTCAACGGTGAGCCCATGGGCACCGGCTTTGGCAACAGCAAGAAGAAGGCTGAACAGGATGCGGCCTTTAAGGCCTGCAATACGCTCGGCATCCTCACCGAAACAGACTGACATCAGCACGCAACGCTCAATGCTAAGAATAGCCGGCGGTACGGTAAATCAAACCCCACTCGACTGGACCCGTAACACGCAGAACATTATCTCCGCCATCCAGGAGGCCAGGGAGAATAACGTTGACATCCTGTGCCTGCCCGAACTCTGCATCACAGGATACGGCTGCGAAGATCTGTTCCTCAGCGATTGGGTGCCGGCGAAAGCCTGGGAGCAAGTCCAGCAGATTCGCCCTCATTGTACCGGAATGACTGTCGCCGTCGGCCTGCCCATACAAATCGATGGCGTTACCTACAATGGCGCGTGTGTCATTCACGACTCGTCCATCATTGGCATAACCTGCAAACAAAATCTCGCGCGTGATGGCGTGCATTATGAACCCCGGTGGTTCACGCCGTGGCCGGCAGGACAGCAAACAACACTCCGGCGTGACGACATCACCATACCAGTCGGCGACATCATCTACACCCTACACGGCATCCGAATCGGATTTGAGATATGTGAAGACGGATGGAATGGAGACAACCGGCCTGGCTATGCGCTCTCCAAACGAGGTGTCGATCTCATCCTCAATCCGAGCGCCAGCCACTTCGCCATGGGCAAAAGCCAGGAGCGCGAGGCGGTTGTCGTTATCGACGGTTCCCGGCTCTTCCAATGCGCTTACGTCTTTGCCAACCTGTTGGGCAACGAAGCCGGACGGATGATTTATGATGGCGATATTATCATTGCATACAAAGGACAATTGATCGGTCAGAACCGCCGGCTGGCCTTCCGCTCTTTTCAAACCTTTTACTGCGACGTCGACTTCAACCGGGGCATTCCTGGAGGTCTGCCGAGACTTGACGATGTCAAGGATCGCAACGAAGAACTCACGCAGGCACTCGCGCTGGCATTGTTCGACTATCTTCGCAAGAGTGGTGCGCGTGGTTTCGTCGTCTCGCTAAGCGGTGGTGCCGACTCCGGATCGTGCGCCATAGCTGTAGCGGAAATGGTGAAACGCGCCTCTTCCGAACTCGGATGGGAAACGTTCTGCTCGGTACTTGGCCTCGATGAAAAGGTTGTACAGGGCGATTGGCGCAAAGCTGTTGCCGAGCTTCTCACCTGCGTGTACCAGGCAACGAAGTTTTCTTCATCGCGGACACTGGAGGCCGCAACAGAACTCGCGCAGTCGATCGGGGCACAATTTTATCAATGGACCATTGATGAAGAAGTTGAAGGCTATCGCGCAAAGGTCGAAACCGCGCTCGGGCGCAGCCTCGCCTGGCAGACAGACGATATTGCACTGCAAAACATTCAGGCACGTGCCCGGTCGCCAGTGGTGTGGCTGCTGGCCAACGTGAAGGGAGCAATTCTGCTGACCACGTCGAACCGCAGCGAAGGCGCTGTGGGATACACTACCATGGATGGCGACACGAGTGGAAGCCTGGCCCCCATTGCGGGTTTATCCAAGGTGTTCCTGCTGCAGTGGTTGAAATGGGCAGAATCGCACCTGGGGCATAGCGGCCTTCGGCGAATTAACGGCCTGGAGCCTACGGCGGAATTGCGACCCCCCGAACGAAACCAGACTGACGAAAGCGACCTGATGCCCTACGCTGTGCTCGCTCGGATTGAGTCGCTCGCCATCCGCGACCGCTTGTCGCCCCAGGATGTTTTTGAAACGATGAAAAGCGAGCATGACAACGAGGATCAACTCAAGGGGTACATCCGCAAATTCTTCCGGTTATGGGCCACTAACCAATGGAAGCGGGAACGCTTCGCGCCATCGTTCCACCTGGATGACATGAACATCGACCCGCGCACATGGTGCCGATTTCCGATCCTGTCGGGCGGTTTTCGCGAAGAACTAGACGCACTCTGAGCGATACGCCCGCACGGACTTTGAATTATTCATACTTTTGAGTTATGACTTTCCCCGTTTATGTGATCTGGAACGGTAATCCGGAGATTTTCACGATAGCGCTTGGCCAGAGTGAGATCACCCTTCGGTGGTACGGGCTGCTTTTTGCCCTGGGTTTTGTAATAAGCCAGCAACTCCTGTATTACATATACCGCCGGGAGGGAAAGCCCGAAACCGATGTCGACCGCCTCACCGTGTACATGGTAGTGGCAACGATCGTGGGCGCACGCCTGGGTCATGTGCTGTTCTATGAGCCCGACCTGTACCTGAGCGATCCGGTGCGCATCCTACGGGTTTGGGAAGGTGGTCTGGCCAGTCATGGAGCGGCCGTGGCGATCTTGCTAGCACTGTGGTTGTATGCCAGAAAAAAGAAGCCCGGACAAAGTTACCTTCAGGTTGTGGATCGTATTGTAATCCTGGTAGCCTTGACCGGCGCCTTGATCCGCGTGGGCAATTTTTTCAATTCAGAGATCATTGGGAAGCCAACCCATAACAACTCGGGGGTGGTATTCGCCCGTGACATTACCGAGTCGCTCCGACAATCCGGGCGCGTGGAGCACGTCGCCTATGTG
>JAJJPK010000030.1:0-6172 GCA_032907565.1 Cyclobacteriaceae bacterium
CCTGAGCGTTGTAAGGGGCGACGATGAGAAGGTCGTCTGCGGTGAGGGGCGCAACTTCCTTCTTCGCGTTGGTCCAGGAACCTTTGGCTAAGAGTTCGTCAACGATCTCCTGGATCTTTTGAATCTCTTCACTCGACCGGTTTTGATTGGCGGTGTGCTCTACCGGGACGTAAAACAAACCCGCACCATCGAAACGGGTACCGCCTTGTATGGACTGGTTTTCCAACCCGGGCAAAGCGCCTAGCTGACCTTTATAAAAAATCTCGGATGTAAACTGTGCAATGGCAGGGTGTATCCGGCGCGTTTCGTTGAGGAAAAGTCCTTTGCCTTCCGGCATCACGACGTCGCCGTCCAAGAGGTGCGTCAACGCTGCAATGCCGCTGTTCTCCGGATGCGCGCCGCGCTGCGGCTGCTCCAACTGCTGCGGGTCGCCGAGAAGGATAAGGTTTTTCGCGGCGCGCGATGCGGCAAGGGCTTGTGAGAGCGACATCTGGCCGGCTTCGTCAATGATCAGGTAATCCAACGCGCCTCGTACCTCATTGTCCGCCCACAGCCATGCTGTACCGCCAAACACAACGCCATCAGCGGCGTCCAGAACCTCCTTCTTTTTCTTGAGCTCCTTTACCCAGGGCAACCTGTCCTCCTTGGTACCCTTGTGAACAAACTGTACGTCCACTCCAGCCTCGCGAGCTTGTTCATTGATTGCTTCGAAGAGCGTCATCACAACTCTGTGGCTCACGGCCGTAACGCCGACTTTTTTCTTTGCTTTCAGAAGTTCCAGAACAATCCGCGCTCCCGTATACGTCTTGCCGGTGCCTGGTGGCCCTTGTATGGGGAGAATGCTGCGGTTGAGATTCAAGGCAATGCGGCACGCCGCTTGAACACGGGTTTCACCGTCTTTTATCGTGACGCCTTCCTCCTTGTTTATAAGCCTGGGCTTGCGCTTCATCAGCAGGTCTTTCGCCGCAAAGTAGTCGCCCATGGGCGACAACCCATTGTCATCCACTTCACTTGCAATGCCAAGAATGGCTTCCCAAAGGGTTTTGATGGTTATGATGTCATATTCATGAACGGCTGTGGGATGTATTTCGGCCGTCGCCTTGGTCTTCTTGATGTCGACGATATTTTTCTCGTTGTCAATCGCCACAACTTGACCACAACTCACTCCATACGGGTTCTCTGGTGTGAAGCTGTTGGCGATATAGAGTTTGTCGCCTTCTCTCAGACTCGTCTCCTGGTCCGGAAAGGTGTACCGGTGTACGGGACAAGCCCCCGGCGTGATCGTTTCCTGAAAGGCAAGGCCTACAATAGCACTGCGATCCGACAACAAATCCTCATACTCTCCCTTTTGCAGGCGAAAGTGGTCCCACCACGCACTCTTGTTCTCTCTTCGGAAATACTGAAGTTGGTTGGCTAACAGCCATCGCGCGTGGTGCTCTCCTTGCCATTGTTCGCGGTCCTCCGGCAAGCCTTGGGTGAGCGCTTCAAACAGGTTCTTCGACCAGGTTTCGAGCTTTGTCAGGTCTTCGTCGGGATCGGTTTCACCGACGACCGGCCGCGATAGGTTGTGTCCCTGTTCGACTAATTTTTGCCGT
Organism: Cyclobacteriaceae bacterium; assembly: GCA_032907565.1. Classification (GTDB taxonomy): domain Bacteria; phylum Bacteroidota; class Bacteroidia; order Cytophagales; family Cyclobacteriaceae; genus ZC4RG29. The sequence goes on from JAJJPK010000030.1 coordinate 1,596, forward strand.
TCTCCTTCAAGCCATCGGTGCAAGGCCTCCGTAGCCAAACAATCGTCTTCGTTGTATGTCGCGACGAGCTCGACCGTCTCTCCGGGTAGCTTGGCAAATTCCTTGAGTTGCAGTGCGCTTTCCACAAGCTTTCTTGCCTTCGCGGCTTCGCGGAGGTCAGCCTTGCGAGTGAATCCCGTAAACCGCTCCATGTCTTTAAGCGAGTATTGCTCGACGCTGGCGATGACAGCTTCCTTTACAACCTTATGGAGGTCAACAAATTTTTCTTTCCGAAGCAGATCGTCCAGTTCCTGGTCGAAGACAGCGTAGCCGTTCGCGAGTCTCTTGACTGTCGTGGGTTCGTATGCGCCGTAGTGATATATCGAAAGACCCGAATATTTCTTTAGCCGGTCCAGGATGAAGTGCATCACCTGCGCAAACACTTGCTTCTCTTCTACGCGATTTGTCGCCCAGTATTTCTTGTACTGAAGTTTTCCGTCTTCACGGTACGCGATCCCAAAGAGATACTCGAAACTGCCGCCGGGAAAGAAGGCGTCTCCTTCGATGTCGAGGTAGATGTCGCCGGGCGAAGGCTCTGGTAGCCGATTGAATCCAAGCTTTTCTTCGATGGGGAATATGGGCTGATGGATTAGGTTGTCTGTCTGCCGTCCATCCAGTTGAATCTTTGCCTGTCGTTGTCGCTTCCTGAGGATTTCATAGTTGCCGCGTTCGGGTCGCTTAATGTCATTCGCCAACGCGAACAATTTTAGTGTCGTGAGATCCTGTTTCTTGAGTTCTTCTATTTGCGACTTGTGTATCCCTGCCACGAGACAAAGATGATCGTCGGCGCGACGCCGCGTATCGCACATGCTCCACCAGTTGCATATCGCACAATGTGGTACTTCATCAGGATACGTTGCAATCGGAGATGTCTTCATCGCCTCTATAAACCTGCTCTTAATGAAACCGTAGTAGGCTTTGAAGTCGGTGAGGGTATAGTTTTCGATTTGAAAGGGCTGCTCAGGGCTGTCGCCTGGCATCACAACATGAAAATCGCGCGGCGATGCTTCCTGAATTTTTTCGAGCAGGTCGGAGTAAAAGCAAAGCTGGATGATCGTTGTGGTTTTGGTGTTCCGCGACAGCTTTGTATCCTGAACTTCGTAACACCAATCGCCAAACCTGGATTTTCCTTCGACCCTAATCAGAATATCCGGGAAGCCCTCGAAGTTGTCGACCACAAGTTTGCCTTGCACGATCACATCTTTACCCTCGCGCATGGCGTCCAGTGTGGCCTCGAAGCTTTTGCGGCTGGAATCCGTTGCCGTTTTTCCCTGAGATTTCAGAAAGGCGACATACGCCGCCTCGTGCTCTGCACCGCGTTGTCGGAGGGCCTCAAGAACCGAATCATCTCTGTAGGGACGCTTGATCTCCTTTAGTGCGTGTTGTCGGTCGAGCTGAGACGCGTGTTTACAGGCGACGTGAGTGGAGAGGTCGGATGCAGCATATATAAAGGAGTCGTTTTCGAATCTCATCGCTGGGTTTTGGGGTAAGTTACGAATCCTTCGACAAGCTCAGGAACCGTCCTTCACCACATAGGACATAGGTCACATAGGGGAATACACGATTTTCTTAACATTCAGCCTTCGCATCGATACTTCAATATCAGCCAGCTCGCCACGTTTTGTAGCGCCATCGACTTTCAGGTGTATTATGAGGTTTTCTCTGGGGATTCCGGCCTCTATTTTTTGTCCGATGACGAATCGAAGCGCTTTCTCAAAGTCGTGCTTTTGTACGGGTTCGGTGTCAATAACGATAATTTCAGGACTTACCTGAATAGTAATTTGAGTCTTGTCGGCGCATCCGAGGAGTGCGAGCGTTATCAGTGAGAACGCCAGGTATTTCATTGCGGTAATTTTTAGCCCGTCACTTCCGGCAGTGGTTCTCCTTTAAGTCGATCCCTTACCAATGAAGCGAGGAATTTGGTGAAAGGGATGATGTTCTGGTCAACACTTGCTTGTTCAAGGGTGGCCAGATAGTCCTTACGCCTGGTAACAGGTATGACCGTCCAGGGATAGCCGCTGGTCACCAGCATGGTGTTCATAAGGAAGCGCCCCATGCGTCCATTGCCATCCATATAAGGATGAATGTAGACAAATACGAAATGTCCCAATACGCTGCGTACGGCTGGGTCTTTCTCCTCGCTCAACAAAGAGAAAAACACCGGCATGGCGTCACGGACTGCATCGCGGTTGAGCGGAACGTGCATAGAGCCGCGAATGTACACGGGTCCATTTCGGTAACCAGCCAGATCGCTTGGTTTGAGAATCCCCGCGGAAACACTAGGGGCAAACAATTCCCGGTACCACGTGCCATGGTCTTCATCCGCCACTTCGCCAGGATTCCGACCATCCAAAATTTTTTCTATACTCGACAGTACTGCTTGAAATGCTTGCCAGTATCCGCGTGCCGCTAGTGCGTCTCGTTGCTGCTTGTCGTGATGAAGACTGTCAGGATCCCAACTTCCTTTGCGGACGCGTTCGATTAGCTCCGGTGACACCTGATATCCCTCGATCGAAAGAGAGTGATACGCGTCTGTTACGTAACTGTCCCGGATGCTCTTAAGAAATGCGTTGGATGCCTTGGGCACTCCTGGCGCCTGTGGGAAGTGTTCCGTTACTTCCTCGCGCATGCTATACCACATTGTGCGTAGCCGACTGACATATGGCGATGTTCCTCGGTTTGCAACAACGTTGATCTTGTTCGTAAAAGGATCAGTTTCCCGAACATCATAGCCCGCGCGTCGCATGGTCGCGATGATGTCGTCGGCTATGCGATCCCGCCCCACGTTGCGAAACGCACCTGCTAGCCGGCTTGCGACTGTGCTATGACCACCTTCGAGGAGTCTTTGTAGAATATCCGACGCATCCCTAACCAAAAGGAGTGCAGTGCGAGCGTCTGTTGGGTGGCTTACAAAGAAACCAGGAGGCACGGCAATAAGCGATGCGGGTAGTGAGAACAATCTCAGGCCATTGATTAGATGACGTTCCGATGCCGCGGGTAGAGCCGCCCGAACGTCAAACAACGAAGTGTTATGTGGAAGTTGGGTCGACTTATTCCTTGCCTTGGGCGACCGCACCAAGAGTTGGCGGGGAACGGTCCAGTTTCCAGCGTGAATCATAAGGGACTGTTCCGGAGAGAGTGACCATTCGGTGCCGAATCGCTCTTCAAGATAGTGGGCTACGAAGTTCCAGAATGATGCATACCAAGATGTACTATCGCCCGGCCGCTCGTCAGGACGTGTGGGAATAAACCAACCCCTGATAACCTCCTTCAGAAAGCCATTGGCTACGAGGCGCTCCCTGTGCGTTCGCGAAATGTCCCTCGACCGGATAGCCGCCGCAACGCCATTCTTCTGGAACGCCTGAAGAATTTGGAGCGATTGAGCCAATTTCGCAGAAGGGCTGACAGACGGTTTTGCCATTTTGGGACTAAATTTAGCTTTTAGTACTGTGTTATTTTTAGCTTTTAATGCTGTGGTAAATTTAGCTTTTATTGTTGTGTTATTTTTAGCTTTTGTTGCATTTTTTATCACAGTTGAAGAGGCCGTTTTGCAGCCTTCTTTTGACTTATTTCCCCATCCCGTAAATTCAACTCACAGGAAACGAACGCTCATGAAAACAAACAACACCCGCGTATACAAAATGTCCTTTGCCGGCGTCTATCCGCTGTACGTGGAGAAGGTGGAGAAAAAGGGGCGCACCAAAGAGGAACTTGATACCGTAATTTGCTGGCTGACGGGCTACAACAAGAAATCGTTGCAGAAACAAATCGATAAGAAAGTCGACCTTGAAACATTCTTTGCCGAGGCGAAGCTAAACCCCAACGCTTCGAAAATCACTGGTGTAATCTGCGGCTACCGAATTGAAGAGATTGAAGACCCGCTGATGAAGAAGATCCGGTATATGGATAAGCTTGTGGATGAGTTGGCGAAGGGGAGAAAGATGGAGAAGATTCTCCGACCGTAAAGCAGGCCGCGGCCTTTACGGTGGTCGGTGGTGTGGTCCAGTAGAGAGGCACGGCTGTGCGTCTTTGAGATTACAAACCACTATAGTTGCGATGAGCGGTAGATTATCGATTATCGATTATCGATTTGTGATTTGTGATTATTTGTGATTTGTGATTTGGGCGTTGCCGCTTCACCGTTTTCAATATGGATAAGCTTGTGGATGAGTTGGCGAAAGGGAGAAAGATGGAAAAGATTCTGCGAGAGTGAACGGATTGTTTACCGCAGAGCCGCAGAGGAACGGAGAATTATTAGTTCAAGATAGTAAAGTGAGAAGCACAGACATCCGAGATGATGCCCTCTGAGTTACAAGAACGCAGAGGACGTCGCCTGACGGCGACATTAAGTAGTAAAAATTGGAAGGGATCAGTAATCGATGATCGATGGGTGATAGTAGAGACGCGCAACCTGCGCGTCTCCGGCGTCATGAAACGATAGTCAATTTATGGGAAACGGAGTATCCGAGCGCCGGCCCCCTTTAGGGGATTAAGGGGCGCGCGGCAGGAAGATGGAGGTGAATAGGTGGTCGGCGGTC
>JAJJPK010000031.1:0-6124 GCA_032907565.1 Cyclobacteriaceae bacterium
CAGCCTTCCTGCAAACGCTGAAAGGGCTGCTTGAAGATCCGGTGAGGATACTTATATGAGAAAGGTTGAAGAATTGAAGAATTGAAGATTGAATAGTTGAAGAGCCTTCGACAAGTTTAGGAATCTGATCAGTTCGTCATGCATTCAGATATCAGGCGCTGACTCCTGTCAAAACGTAAATCGAACGGATCGGGTGTAACATCAACATTTTAAATAGCGGTAAAGCGACCAACGGCGTGCTTTACGGCCACACATCAACACTTCAGCACACTTGAAAGTCCACTCCACAACAATATTAGCTGTCCTCCACAACGGTCACGTAGCCATCGGCGGTGACGGTCAGGCGACGATGGGCAACTATGTCGCCAAAAGCAACGTGCGGAAGATTCGGAAGCTTCAGGACGGAAAGATACTCGTTGGCTTTGCGGGCTCGACAGCAGATGCGTTTACCTTGCTCGAGCGGTTTGATGAAAAGCTCAACGCGTACGGCGGTAATATGAAACGCGCGGCCATTGAGCTGGCGAAGGACTGGAGGATGGATCGCTTTCTCAGACGTCTCGAAGCAATGCTCATAACCGCATCTCAAAACGAGTTGCTCGTAATTTCCGGCACGGGCGACGTTCTCGAACCGGACAACCAGGTCGCCGCTATCGGGTCGGGAGCCATGTATGCGCAGGCTGCCGCACTCGCCCTGAAAAAACACGCCCCCTCATTATCCGCCGAACAGATCGTCACGGAAAGCCTCCACATCGCAGCGGATATTTGTATTTATACAAACCATAATCTGATTATCGAGACGCTGTAGGAAGGACCTGGTTGTTGGCCGTCAGAAGCAAGAGATAACGGCAAAAAACCTTCCCAAAAAGAGACTTCATCTAAATCAGATACAGCATCTCGAACTGGAAACGCGATTTTTTTTCCTTTCGTATTTTTTCCACGGACCTCCTTATTTTCGCCGTATTTTACGCTTGCCTGGCGAAAAGTTTTTATATTATAATGCGTTAATTATACATACAACCCGTTAAGCCGTGATCAACTACTACGCCATACTCGATATCGATCGGAATGCCAGTTCCACCGAAATCAGGGCGGCATACAAGCGGCAGGCCATGCTCTATCATCCCGACCGGAATGCGGGAGACAAGGAAGCGGAGGAGAAGTTCAAAATGGTGAACGAGGCCTATCATGTCCTGTCCGATCCCATCAAGAAAGCGAAATATGACTCCTGGCTGGATCCGGATACGCCGGATGAGTTCTCTTATGAATACTGGCGTGAAGTGCGAAGGCGCAGGTATTATGCATATCGCCGTGCACAGACGTCCACATACCGAATTGACCGGGAATACTATCGGGTGCAGGCATTGGCTTTCCTGGTGTTCCTGCTGTTATCGGGACTGTGCTTCGCAATGGTCCACACCGTCAACTATATTATCGACCTTCGTCAGGCCGAACAATGGCGCGAAAACAGCAGGCAGTTGGCGCGTGTAAATGCGCTTTTTGATGCGGGCAAGTTCAACGAGGCGTTTACGGTAATCAAAGGCCTGAAAAAGGAGGAGCCGTTTGAATTCCGGTTCACGTTTGCGCAGGACAGCCTGCTGGCTGAATTGCGCAAAAAGGCTGACTACGAATTCAATAACAAGAACTTCGAGCGCGCTTCTCACTATTACACAATTCTGGGTAACGAGGAAAATCCCGTCCGGATGGAGACCCTCCAAAAGATCGCCACCTGCCAATACTATCTGGGGCAGTATGGAGAGTCTTTGCATCCGTTGAAACAATTGCTCAACCAGCAACCCTGGAATCTGGACCTGGTGTACCAGATCGCGATGATCAATCTGGAAAAACTCGACAACAAGGCGGAAGCCCTTCACTACCTCACGATGGGCAAGAAACTGTTCAAACAAAACCTTACCGATGTGTATGGTTCTGCATTCGAGGTAGTTATGGATCCTAAAGACGTGCCGGATATATATTACTACATCTTTATCGCGCGGGCAAAGGCAAACCTTGGACTCCAAAACTTTTCCGAGGCCATAACCGACTGCAACTGGGCGATAACCCTTCGCGGCACGAACCCTGAACCCTACCACCTCCGCGCGATGTCGAAATTCAGGAGTTCCCGGTATCGAAGCGGCTGCGAGGACCTATCGAAGGCCGCTGCACTCGGCAAGGATATTTCCGCCGATCGTGCCCGGTATTGCCGGTATTAAACACCATTTCCGGTATAATCACCGATACCATGCACGGGATACAGACGGATCCGTTATCGGACCGGAAAAGGCGTGGAGTTGTTGCAGCTATTAGCTATTTTTATTAAAAAGGTCGGCGGTATTTTTGAATCTTCAGATGATGGCAACTGAGCTTAGCAAAGACCAGCTCGAATCAGTTCGCGAAAGCTACTTCAACATACTTGCCCTGTTTCTTGAGCAGGAAAAGATCGATAGCCGCTATATTCGCTGCCTCCTGAAGTGGGCTGTGCAACTCAGGCTTAACCCCGACGACCTGAGCCGATCGGCTAAGGACATTTCGACAATCTCCTTTTCACTGGACAAGGTGGACAAACTCGAGGCAGTGTATCACCTCGTCCACATGATCTACCTCGACCGGGTAGTGGAGGACGTGGAGTTGGAGGTTGCCACCATTTACGCGCAACGCCTCGGCTTCCAACCGTCTGTTGTCAGCGAATTGTTCACCGCCATCGTGACGTCTGACGCCCAAAATGCCCGCGAACGGGACGTCCGGGAGGAAGTAATTGAGTTTTTGAAGCTTCACAAAGACGAGATTTGAGGAGAAAAAACCGCGTAGGAATGTAAGGATTCCCGGGTCACTCATCGTATTTCCGTGTCCTTCAGCGGCCAAATTGGAGTTTTCCATTTCCGAAGTATCGACCAATGGCAGAAGATAGCGGTTAACGGCATTCGTCGTGTCCGCTTGCCTGCATGTTCTGAAAGGTAATAAAGAGCCTACCGATGTAGGGTCTTTGCACTAAACGATTTATTTAGTTTCCGCGCAATGCCGAAGTTCGTATCGTACTTCAACTAGTGCGATGGACTACAGCGTAAGAGCAAGAATCATCGCGGCCGGATTTCGGCGAGTGGTCGGACTGGTTGGGATTCTTTCCTGGGGACTCAATGATGCCGCAAGGCTCATGAAGACCGAACCCCGTAACAAGGCATTCCAGGGAAGATATACATCCTTAAGACCATTTTTTTAGCTTGCTGAAATCGGGTTTAATTTAGTTTCATTTTTTGACGGCCTCTATACGAGGCCGTTTGCTTTTCTACCCTGTCTTCATAGATTTCGCAAAAAACCGCGCCTTGGATTTCAGTCGCGAAACGTTTCTCACACACCTGGCTCAAACCACGGCCTCACCTCTTATGCTACCCATAGCGCGGGCCGAAGGTTCTTACCTGTACACGCCGGAAGGGCGCAGATACCTTGACTTGATCTCGGGTGTGGGCGTCAGCCATATCGGCCATCGCCATCCCAAAGTGATTCAGGCCATCCGCGATCAGCTCGACCGCCACCTGCATGTCATGGTCTACGGCGAATTCATTCAGTCGCCCTCAAACCTCCTGGCGCAGAAACTTGCCAGCCTGCTTCCGCCAACGCTCAATTGTTGCTACTTCACGAACTCAGGTACCGAAGCCAATGAAGGCGCGCTCAAGCTCGCCAAACGATACACCGGCCGCACGGAGATCGTCGCCTTCCGCAACTCATACCACGGCAGCACCCACGGGTCGTTGAGCGTTACAGGCAATGAAACAAAGAAGTACGCCTTCAGGCCCCTGCTGCCCGGCGTCAGTTTTATCGAGTTCAATAACGCCGACGACTTGTCACGGATCACCCACCGCACCGCGTGCGTGATCATGGAAACCATCCAGGGCGATGCGGGCGTACGAATCCCCGACCGTCCTTTTATGGAGCAACTGCGGAAACGGTGCGACGAAACAGGCGCCCTCCTGATCCTCGACGAGATTCAGTGCGGCATGGGGCGGACGGGAACGCTGTTCGCGTTCGAGCGCTTCGGCATTGTGCCGGACATCTTGACGGTCGCGAAAGCGTTCGGCGGCGGGCTGCCGTTGGGCGCCTTCATCGCAGACAGAAAGGTGATGGAGTGCCTCACACATGATCCGGCGTTGGGACATATCACAACGTTTGGCGGTAACCCGGTTTCGTGTGCCGCAGCACTGGCCACCCTCGAGGTGATTCTGGAAGAAAAACTGCTGGACCATGTTGAAGAAAAGGGGCGTCTCTTTGAAGACCTCCTTCGCCACCCGGCCATCAAAGCCATACGCCGGGCAGGGCTGATGATGGCCATCGACTTTGAGACGGCGGATGAAGTTCAGCGCATCGTCCAGGGTGCCCTGGAAAAGGGAATCATCACCTTCTGGTTTCTGTCACATCCCAACAGCTTCCGCATAGCTCCGCCGTTAACGATATCGGAGAAAGAGATACGGGAAGCGTGTGAGGGGATTATGGGGGTGATAAGGGAGTTATGATTAGTGATTTTTGATTTTTGATTTTTGATTTTTGATTTGAGATTTGAGATTTGACAGGCAACGGAACGAGGCTTACGTTCAGTGATGACGCTGAGGTCTTACCTATAATTTTCTTCGTGGGCCAAATCAAAAATCAAAAATCACTAATCGGAAAATCGTTCCCTGTCCCTACTTCTTCGCTACCTCCTGCAACAGATCAATCAACTTGCTGGAGTAGCCCCACTCGTTGTCGTACCAGGCAACAACTTTGACGAAGTGCGGGTTGAGGGCGATGCCGGCTTTGGCGTCGAAGATAGAAGTGCGCGGGTCGCCGAGGAAGTCCTGCGACACGACGTCGTCTTCCGTGTAGCCGAGGATGCCTTTGAGTTCGCCTTCCGAAGCGTCCTTCATGGCCTTCTTCACGTCGTCGTAGGACGTGGCTTTTTCGAGGCGCACGGTGAGGTCGACAACTGATACGTCGGCGACGGGTACGCGGAAGGACATCCCGGTGAGCTTGCCTTTGAGTTCCGGGATCACGAGGGCGACAGCCTTGGCAGCCCCGGTAGAGGAGGGGATAATATTCTGATATGCCCCACGGCCGCCCCGCCAGTCTTTCAGTGACGGGCCATCGACGGTTTTCTGGGTCGCGGTGACGGCGTGAATGGTGCTCATGAGCCCTTCCACGATGCCAAAGTTGTCGTTAAGAACCTTGGCTACCGGCGCCAGGCAGTTTGTGGTGCACGATGCGTTGGAGACGATCGTCTGATCGGCTTTGAGTTGCTTGTGGTTTACACCCATGACGAATGTAGGTGTGTCGTCCTTTGCGGGAGCTGAGAGGACTACCTTGCGCGCGCCGGCCTGAATGTGCTTTTGTGCCAGCTCCTTCGTGAGGAAAAGGCCGGTGGATTCGATGATGATTTCGGCGCCGACGTCCGACCATTTCAGGTTGGCGGGGTCGCGCTCGGCCGTGACGCGGATCTTTTTCCCGTTGACGACCAGGGCGCCGTCTTTTGCTTCGACGTCGCCGTTGAAACGACCGTGGGTCGAATCATACTTCAGCATGTACGCCATGTATTCCGGGTCGACGATGTCGTTGATGCCTACGATCTCTATGTCGTTGCGTTGGATCGCGGCGCGAAACGCGAGACGACCGATGCGGCCAAATCCATTGATACCTACTTTAGTCATTGTGCGCTAAGGGTTAAAATTACGGGAGCCAAAAATAAAGGTCCCGGGGTCTAAAACCAATGAAAACAGCTGAAATTACGGGGTTTGGAACTAAAAAATGTATTGCACTGGTTTGCAAATCGGGTAGGGCAAGCTATCTTTGCCACACTTTTCGGTAGCCATGCGCTGCCGAAATCGAAGCACGAGGTTGGCGACACGATGACGCGCAATCGTTTACGGTGACGCTATCCTATGTGCGGTAATAAAATGCTCCGTTCGTCTAGGGGTTAGGACACCAGATTTTCATTCTGGCAACACGGGTTCGATTCCCGTACGGAGTACAATTCAGAGTGAGTGTGAAGAGGTCTCACCACACTCACTCTTTTTTTTACCTTTTTCTTCGCTTCTACAGTAGCGCTCACGCTGACTTTCTTCTCTACCTAATCCGTTATCCTGCATTTCGGGATTGCTCCCTT
>JAJJPK010000032.1:0-26391 GCA_032907565.1 Cyclobacteriaceae bacterium
AAGACGATAAGACGTTTTCCAGAATTCTGGAAGGCTTTCTGGGAAAGAACAGATTCGCTGTGGAGACGGCCCAGGACGGAAAAAGCGGGCTGCGAAAGTTTCATGAGGATCAGTTTGACCTCGTCCTGCTGGACTACCGCCTGCCCGACGTCAACGGGCTGGAGATGCTTCCCGCATTTAAGAAGCATGCGCCCTCGGTTCCCGTTATTATAATGACCAGTTTTTCGGATATACGTACGGCGGTAAAAGCCATCAAGTCCGGAGCCTTTGAATACATCACGAAGCCCGTCAACCCGGATGAGCTTCTCCTGGTTATGAAGAACGCGCTCGAGAAAAGCCGGGAGGTCAATGGGCAGCCCGTACCGCAGCGTGAAGAACCCCAGTCGGAATTCGTAACGGGCAAAAGCCCCGTCTCTCAAAAGCTGAATGAGTACATCCGTTTGGTGGCTCCCACCGACATGTCAGTGATTATCGAAGGAGAAAGTGGGACGGGTAAGGAGTACGTTGCGAACACGATACATCGCCTCAGCAAGCGTGCGAAGAAGCCGTTTGTGGCTGTCGACTGCGGCGCGATTTCCAAGGAACTTGCCGCAAGCGAATTGTTCGGGCACGTGAAGGGCGCATTCACAGGTGCGATTAGCGATAAGATGGGACAGTTTGTCGTGGCGAACGGAGGAACGATATTCCTCGATGAAGTCGGCAATCTTTCCTATGAAGTCCAGGTCAAACTACTCCGTGCCCTCCAGGAACGCGTGATCCAGCCGGTGGGATCCAACAAGGAAATCAAGATTGACGTTCGCATTCTTACGGCCACTAATGACGACCTGGTATCCAGTGTGCGTCAGGGCGAATTTCGCGAAGACTTGTATCACCGGCTCAACGAATTCAAACTTATGGTTCCGCCGTTGCGCAGCCGCGGTGAGGATCTGATGGAGTTTGCAGAATTCTTCCGCAAGAAAGCCAACGCTGAATTGTCGCGCGCGACGGAACGCTTCGACGATGCGGTACTCGACCTGTTCAAGACGTACGACTGGCCCGGTAACCTGCGTGAAATGAAGAACGTCATCAAGCGCGCCGTGTTGCTGACGGATGGGCCCGTCATCAGCCTCGATTCGTTGCCGCGTGAAATGATAGAAACCGTTCAGCGGCCTGTTGAACAACCCGAAAAGACTTCATCGCCGATCTACGACCTCAAAGCGCTGCAGGAATCGCAGGAGCGCGAGCTGATCGTTAAGACTTTGCAGGAAGTGCGGTACAACAAATCGCGCGCAGCGCGCATTTTGAACATCGACAGGAAAACGTTGTACCTGAAGATGGAAAAGTACGGGATCACGTAGACGGCCGGACGAGTTCTTCTTCCCTGACTTGTTGAACCAGCGCCTTTACTTCTCCGATGGCGGCGTAAATCCGGTCGGCAAGCTGCTGGATACTCTTGCCTTCGACAATGTCATCTTCAATTTTCCTTAGCTTTTCCGAAAGTCGTTCAACACCTACTTGTCCGATGCGCCCTGCCAGCTTGTGTATCCGCTCCCGGATGTGGGCGTACTCAAGGTGTTTCATCTCTTCTTCCAACTTATCAGAATCTTCCTGCGTTTCTTGCAGGAACTGTTGCAATACAGTCTGATACAATTCAGCATCGCCCATTGTCATCTGGCGAAGTATGTGCAGATCAGGCTTACCTTCCTCAGGGGCACGCGCTGGCGTTGCGTGCGTTGTGATGCCGAGTTGTTGAAGCAGGTCTTTTTCACGGAAAGGCTTGGTCAGCACGTAATCAAAACCGCTTTCGATAAGTTGATGCTTTTCCTGTGGCAGAACGTGCGCGGTAAGGGCGACAATCTTCGTATCGCTTCCCGTCTTGCGGCGCAGTTCACGGCAGAGTTCAACGCCACTGATGCCCGGTAAGCGAATGTCGAGGAGGATAAAGTTGATGTCCGGATCCAAAGGTGCTTCGAGCACCTCCAGCGGATCGCCGTGCGCCTCATGTGGAATTCGATATTTTTCCAGTATAATCCTGCAAAGGCGGAGGATCATCGGATCGTCGTCGACGACAAGCACCTTGCCAACCGGCTGTGTCTCCGCTTCACCGGCGTATTCCTTCCTGACGCTGACGGCGTCATGTGAGGCTTTGTCGAAGTGGAGCTTTACAATGAATAGTGAACCTTCGCCCGGTGTGCTCTCTACGGTAAGGTGGCCGTTCTGCGCTTCTACCAGTCGCTTCACAATGGTCAGTCCAAGACCCGTCCCGCCGAATTGGCGGTCGATCGTAGCGTGCGCCTGTTCGAACTGATTAAAGACATTGCCGATCTCCTCTTCAGTCATTCCCAGCCCGGTATCCGAAACGCTGAAGGTGCAGTTTACGCCGTAGTCCTGCTCTTCAATATCAACTTGCAGACCGACACGACCTTTCAGGGTAAACTTCACCGCGTTGCCCAACAGGTTGTACAGGATCTGACGCAGGCGGAACGAATCGCCGATCAGGGGAATATCCCATGACGGATCATACGTGAGCACGAAGTCAAGTCCCTTTTTAGCGGCCTGAACGCGAATCGCTGCTTCCACTTCCTTTAACACCGTGCCGAGATCGAAAGGATCGCGTTCAATAGTGAGTTTACCGGATTCGATCTTGCTGAAATCAAGGACTTCGTTCACGATGTGCAGCAAGTGTTCAGAGCTGCTGTGAATAGCCTCCACGGCTTCGGGGTCGGCAGTATGTTGTTGCCTTAGTTGTTCGGAGAACCCGAGTATCGACTGGAGAGGCGTACGAATTTCGTGACTCATATTAGCCAGGAATCGCTGCTTCACGTGACTCAGTTCTTCCGCTCTTTCCTTGGCTTCGACAAGCTGTTTACGCAGCGTGTTGCTCTTTGAAATATCGGTGAGGATAAGGAAGACAAGCAGCGCAGACCCGAGGAATGAGATGATGAGGATGATACCTATCCGGGTTACGCTCTTGGTCGTGAGTGAGAGAGCCATGTCGCTGTTTGCTTTCTCGATGGCGCGTTCTTCGCGCTCGACTTCCCGGATGTGCGACACGAGTTCGTTGATCAGGCGCGTGTTTGCGTTGACAAGGTCAAGTTCCCTTCGTGCCACTTGCTGACTTTGAAGGCGGTGGTCGTCTTCGATGGCTTTCATGATGCGGCCGACCTCAGCGATGGCGCTGTCTTGTTGTGCCGTATAGATCGTATCGATCCTTACGTTGAATTCCTCCTGAACTTCGAAGCGCGTCTCCGGATTGGTCGCTGAGGGTTTCTTGCTGCTGAAAAGTTTTTCCAGCCAGCTCCGGTTGTCTTCCACTTCCGCCGCTGTTGGATAGGTGGTCGTGACCGTTCGTCTTTCCGTTGTGGTCACGCTCGTATCCCGGTTTGCCTGGCTCCAGGTAATGATCGCCGCAAGCGAGTCAAGTTGCCGTGAAAACTTTGCGTTGAGGATGAAGTCGGACTTCAGGGTGAAGTAGGAGAACAGCAGCCGTTCCCGTTCGCGCACCAGCTTTTCCATTTCGTCCAGGCGTGCGAGTTGTTCCTGACCGCTCCAACGCATACGTCGCAGCGTGTCCAGGGTTAGAATGATGGGCTCCGATTCGTGGAGGAGGGCTTCCGCCGATTTGTGGGGACGGCGGATGGCGTCCGCGCGCTGAAGCTGGTCGAGTTGGATGACCTTTTGATAAAGGTTGTTGAGCGCGCGCAGCTTTTCGTTGGGCTGTGCGAGGCTGTTTACCGTTCCGAGGAGTCCCTCGAAGCTGTATTTCGTTATGGCCAACGCTGAAATGATGGCGACGCTGGCCAGCACAAACGCTGCTATTACTTTGCCCTTAACTCCTTTCAGCATAGGCGATGAGACCCTATTGATGTTAATTTAGCCGGCATCGGAGGGGCGGTCTGTGTTTCCCTGAGGCCGGTTGATACCCTGAAATTACAATATCGGCAACGATTATGGGCTTCCCGTGGGTAATTCGACAGTATGGGCGCCGAAATGGTTCCCGTACAGGTTAGTAATTGAGCCGGGAACGGCGGTGGAACCACGGTTTCAGCACCGTCCGGTCCAGCAAAAAGAAGGCGACAACGAGGTTGAACACGATGATGATGTTGACGAGTGTCTTACCGTCGAACGTGAGTGATGGGATCGATTGGCGAACGGTGTTGCTGCTAAAGATCACCGAGTTCAATTCAATTCGGGTGTTGTCGAAGATGCCGATGGACACCAGCCAGGACGCAAGGGCGACCATAACCAATAGGCCCGCGAGCAGCATGAGTCCTCGTCTTATGGATGCCGTGGCGCCACGAGGGTACTGGTTCAGTCGGGACATGAGAGTCTGTGTGAAGCCGGCTGACGGTTGTTCCGCGGAATAGCCTAAAAACATCGCATTGAGGGCCTGCAGTTCACGAAGGCGGGCTTTCAATGCCGGATCATTTTCCAGGCGGCGGAGAAGTTGGGCGGCGTCGTCGGCGCTTAGTTCACCGTCGATGTATTCCAGGAGTCGGATATCGTCTTCTTCGTTGCTCATGCGGAGTATCAAAGCAATAACGCTTCGTGTTTCAATATAGTCTTCATTTCGTCGGCCAGCCGCAACCGCGCCCGGTGGATACGCACCTTAACGGTATTGGCCGGCATTCCGGTGATGGCGCCGATCTCTTCCAGGGATAGTTCCCTGAGGTAGAACAGCGTGAGCGCAACCCGATCGGCCTCGTTCAGCCGGGCCAATCCCATTTCGAGGAAGCGCTTTTTATCGCTTTTTTCCAACGTCCTCTCCGTGTTGGCCTCGTGCGCAACAGTGCTTTCAGGGATATCCTGAAAGGTGACCTTCCGTGTCCTGCGGAGGCTGATGGCCGTGTTGAAGACGATCCGGTACAACCAGGTTGAGAACTTCGCTTCCCGGTTGAATTTGGCCAGGTTGTGATATGCCTTTATGAGCGCATCCTGGGCCGCTTCCTCGGCGTCTTGCCGCACACCCAGCACCTTCAATGCGATGGCAAACGCGTAGCTCTTGTACCGCTCGACGAGCTGGGCGTACACGTTCTGCTCACCGGCCAGAACCCTGTCAATGAGCTGCAAATCATCAATATCCCGGGACATGTTCCTGCGCTTGGACGTCGGACGACTTACTCAAGTTACAGCCCGGCCCGCGGATTCGCGATTAAAATTCAAACTATAAATTCGTGTCATCCGGCGTGTAACCTGGCGGGGCGGGACCAGCGTCAAAGCGGCAACAACTAAAACAACAATACCATGGGAGTAGAAATAATCGGCGTATTCATACCCATCATTGCCATTATCGGCGGGGTGATCGTTGTCATTTATTTGCGGAAGTACACGTACGACGAACGCAAGGCGATGATTGAAAGGGGGGTAGATCCCACCATTTTCAGCAGGCCAAAGCGTAATGATACGGGTCCGCTAAGGGCAGCGCTCCTCCTGATCGGAGCTGGCATAGGGCTTTTGCTCGGTCACTACCTCGACGACAAGTTCCATATGGAGGCGGTGGCCTATTTTTCGATGCTGTTTATCTTCGGAGGTTTAGGGCTGGGAGCAGCCTATCTCATTGAGGAGAAAAAGCAAAGAAAGGGGCAGGAAGAGTAAGCGCCGTGCCTTATTCTAATACGACGGTTTCGGGTTGGCCGGCTTCACGACGATCACCCGGCCGTCGAGTTCTTTTTCATTCAGGCCGTCGATCGCGTTTCGTGCTTCATCGTCATTAGGCATCTCTACGAAACCGAATCCTTTTGATCGGCCCGTCTCCTTATCCATGATGATCTTAACGGAAGTGACGCGGCCATACTGCGCGAATGCTTTTTCAAGCTCCGCCTGTTGCGTCTTGAAGTTTAATTTGGCGACAAAGATGTTCATAAAACAAAACGTGAAATAGAAAACTGGTATCTAACAAATTTAGAATTAATTCTTTTTTTTCCTAGTCAGCCGCGCACAAGTCTCGAATAGCTGCATAACCCATCTTTGAGTGGTCCGCCCCACGAAGCATTACTCTGCTTACAAACCGTGAAGCGGTCGTAGACCTGCTTCACTGCTTCACGGGGCTGTGGAATTTTGAGTGTGGAAATCCATTTCCGATGGGGATATTGTCCGCATCGATTCTGCGAAAAACCCTTCAAATTGCGTCATTTTCCCATACTCGGAGATTGGCACAGTTTTTTCCTTTTTGTCACCAGAATCAGAAGAGTTATGGACGCTTTAATCATAGTTCTGGGGATAATCATTGCCTATGTTGCTTTCATGGCGCTGGCGGTCGGACTTGCCCGCGTCATGTTTCCGAAGATCGACATTGACGAGGCCGAGTTGCTCGACCTCGGAGTACTCAAGATGAAATCGAAAGCGAAAAAGTTGAAGGGAAAAGTTGCCGGACAATTCCGGAAGCTACCTTCCGGAAAAATCCATTCAGGATATACGCCGGCGCAACATCATTCGTTTTAGAAACGTAGACAAAGGTAGATATCAATCGCTGCCAAAAAGATAGTTAAGACTCTACAGTAGTGTAGGTTAGGTTTGGGGTTAGGCCGCCAGGAGGGCGGCCTTCTTCATTTACCGTAAAGCGGCCGCAGGCCTGCTTTACGGTTGGTGTTGAAGTGTTGAAGTGCCTGCCGACTGCCCAATATCAAACTGCCGCGCCTTAGCCGAAGCTTCAGCGTAATTAGGATCACTGCCAACTGTGCTATCCCAAGGCTTTCACTCCCGGCAATTCCTTTCCTTCAAAATATTCCAGCAACGCGCCGCCGCCGGTTGACACGTAACTTACCTTGTCGCTGAAACCGAGCTGGTTGACGGCCGCTGCTGAATCGCCTCCGCCGATGAGCGAGAATGCTCCCTTTTCCGTCGCGCGAACCACCGCCTCCGCTATCTTCCGCGTCCCGGTGGAAAACTTTTCCATCTCGAATACACCCATCGGGCCGTTCCACAGAATGGTTTTCGACTTTTCGATGATGTCAGAAAATACCTGGATGGCCTGCGGACCAATGTCCAGTCCCATCCATCCGTCACGGATGTTGCCGTTGAGTGCTACTTCTGTCTGCGCGTCATTGTCAAACTTGTCGGCAATCACGGAATCGATTGGAAGCATCAACTCGACTGACTTTTGCTTCGCCTTCTGAATCAGATCGCGCGCCAGCTCAAGTTTGTCTTCTTCTACGATCGATTTTCCAACATTGCTGCCGATCGCCTTGAAAAAGGTGTACGACATACCCCCGCCGATAATAAGATTGTCGACGTTGTCGAGCAGTTTCTCGATGATAAGAATCTTGTCTGAAATCTTGGCGCCGCCCATAATAGCGGTAAACGGTCGCTCCGCGTTTTCCAGAACACGCTTTGCGTTGTTCAACTCAGCAGCCATCACATAGCCTGCGCACTTCTCTTCGAAAAAGCGCGCCACGATGGTGGTACTGGCGTGTGCGCGGTGCGCTGTGCCGAACGCATCGTTCACATATATGTCTCCATGGCGCGAAAGCTTTTCGGCAAATCCTTCGTCGCCCTTTTCTTCTTCTTTGTAGAACCGGAGGTTCTCCAATAACAATACCTCACCTGGCTTCAGCGCTGACGACATCTTAAAGGCTTCCTCACCAATACAGTCGTCTGCGAACTGCACCTTTGTACCGAGAAGTTGTTCTGTGGTCGCTACCGTATGCCGCAACGAGAATTTCTCTTCCGGTCCCGACTTCGGCCGCCCCAGGTGCGACATCAAAACGCAACTTCCCCCATCTTTCAGTATCTTTTTCAACGTAGGGATGGTCGCCCGGATGCGATTGTCGTCCGTAACGTTGTATTCCTTATCCAATGGTACATTGAAATCTACGCGTATTAGCGCGCGTTTGCCTTTGAAGGTAATGTCATCGACAGTTTTCATGTGGTGTGTTGAGCGTTGTTGATTTTGAGACCGCCAAGTTAGCAAATCGTGCGACAAAGTCGCATCTCAAACTTGTGCCACCGGATCAATCGCCGAAACTTATCCCCAATCCCCGCGCGGCTTGAACGAGGTAGGAGTCTTTGTCGACATAGTTGTACTCGCGGATAGCCTCTTCGAAAGGCACTGAGCAAATCTTATTGTTCTTGAGCGATACCATCTGACCAAACTTGCCTTCCAGGGCGAGTTCGAATGCCCTGACCCCGAAAAGACTGGCCAGCACGCGATCGTATGCAATGGGCGTTCCGCCGCGCTGCACGTGGCCAAGTATCGTTTCGCGAATCTCGGCATTACAGCCGACCGATTTGAGCTCATCCGACAACTGGTAGGCGATGCCACGGAGCCTCTTATGCTCCGATCCTTTTTCTCCGGTACCGACTTGCGTAGACCCGATGGCATGTGCACCTTCGGCGACTACTATGTTCACGAAGCCCTTTCCCTTAACATAGCGCCGTTCGACTTGCTGGAGTATCTTTCCAATGTCATAAGGGATTTCCGGGATCAGGCAGATCTCAGCGCCGCCCGCGATAGCGGTATGCAAGGCAATCCAGCCGGCGTCACGCCCCATGACTTCCATGATCATCACCCGGTGGTGGCTCTCGGCAGTGGTAACCAGTTTATCGAAGCTGTCCGTCGCGACCTGCACTGCGGTCTGGAACCCAAAGGTCACATCAGTTGCGGACAAGTCATTATCTATCGTTTTGGGTACGCCAATCATGGGTATACCCTTCTCGAAGAGGGCCTTCGAAATGCGTTGCGACCCATCTCCTCCTACATTGATGATCGCATCAAACTTCAACGCTTTGAGTTTCTGGACAAGCACGTCCGACCGATCTTCAAAGACAACGGTGCCGTCCGGCTTTTCGACAGGAAAGTTAAGTGGGTTCCCTTTGTTCGTTGTTTTGAGAATTGTCCCACCCTTAACGTGGATGCCGGCGACCTTTTCTCCTGTAATCTTGATGATCTGCTGTGGCTCCGCGAGAACGCCATTAAAAGCTTCGATGCTTCCGTATAATTCCCAGTCGGGTTCTTGTTTTAGTCGCTTGTACACTGCCCGGATCACAGCATTTAATCCGGGACAGTCGCCACCCCCTGTAAGGATCAACGCCTTCTTCATGTTGCAAAAATTAGTACCATAGAATACAAGTTGAGAAAATTCAGGGATTCAGGGAAACTATTTCCGCTGGTGTTGCACCATTCACTCATGCACTCATTGCTTATTTCACGGCCGCCCGTTTTAGTCTGTCATTGATGGCCCTGCCTAACCCTTCATTCGGGACCAGCTCGGCGAGGATAATTTTCACCGGCATCTTTTCCAGCGTACGCATGGCCGTAAACAGGTTGCGTGCTGCTTCTTCCAGATCGCCTCGCTCAGACAACACCACCTGGTGGGGAACAGGATACGCATTTCTGTAGGAGAGCACTGCTACTTCGTTGGCATCATATGCGTTCAACAGTTCGCTGACGTCGCCAACCACCAATGGCTTCGCAGGTGCATAGTGGCTTTTTAACTGACCGGGCGCACGCGGGTCGGACGATGCGCTGGTCTGAACGATAACCTTCCCGGTAAGCGCTTCAATGCGGTTGATACTCAAACCCCCGAGACGATACAAAACTGCGTGGCCCTCGTCATCAAATCCAACGATCGTCGATTCAATGCCGACCGTACACGGGCCCCCGTCGAGTATGTATGCAATCTGATCGCCCAGTTGTTCATCAACATGTTCCGGTCGCGTTGGGCTGATATACCCGAAGGGGTTTGCACTGGGTGCGGCAAGTGGAAAGGGGAGTTGTTCCAGGAGTGCCCTCGTTAGTGGATGGGCAGGCGCGCGCATACCTACTTCCGGCAGGCCGGCCGTAACGAGGTCGGGAATCGTTTCATTCTTTTTCAGCAGCAACGTGAGTGGACCGGGCCAGAACGCCTCGGCAAGTGCCTTCGCCATCTGCGGGATTGACGTTGTGTGACGCGCCGCCTGGTCGAGATCAGCGACGTGGACGATGATGGGGTCAAAGCGTGGGCGGTTTTTCACCGCAAAGATTGCCGCCACGGCCTGGACATCCAGTGCATTGCCTGCAAGCCCATACACGGTCTCCGTGGGAATCGCCACCAGGCGTCCCGCCGTCAACAGTTCAGCTGCTTTTGCAATGTCCGTTCCAATTTCCGCCATGGGCCCCAAATAAACCGATTTTTTCCCGTTCGCGCCGAACTTCTTCCATCATTGTGTTAGGGTACTCCTGCCCCGTAGCTATCGGCATGCATCTGTCTAATGCTCCGGGATAATCCGTATTTTCAAACGACAAACTCATCGCCATGAAATCTTTTCTACTCCTTCTGCTCCTCTGCACCGCTGCCATGGCCGTGGCTCAGCAACGCGACGATCTTACGCGCGCGCTTCAACAACGGGTGTCCGACTTCCCGGGAAACGTCGGACTCTATGTGCGGCACCTCGTGACCGGACAGGAAGTCGCGATCAACGCCGACAGTCTATTCCCAACGGCGAGTATGATTAAGATTCCCATTACCATCGGGATCTTCGACAAGATCGAGAAGGGCGAGCTACGTTACGACAGCGTATTAACCTATCGCGACTCGCTCGCTTCAAAGGTCGGGGAAGACATCCTCGGCTCATTCCGAGATGGAGAGAAAATATCGCTCGCCAAAGTGCTGATGCTGATGATCACGACCAGCGACAACACCGCCAGCATCTGGAGTCAGGCCCTTGCAGGAGGTGGTGCCGCAATCAACGCCTGGCTTGAGAAAAACGGCATCACCCATACACGGGTCAACTCCAGGACGCCAGGAAGGGAGGATGCGTGGAAGCGATATGGGTGGGGGCAGACCACGCCTCGTGAAATGGCTCAGCTCCTGACATTGATCCGAGAGAATAAGGTGGTCAGTCCCCGCGCCAGCGAACGCATATACCGGAACCTTACCCGTATTTTCTGGGACGGTGCATCGCTTTCTCAACTGCCCCCCTATGTGCAGGCAGCGTCAAAAACTGGTTCGCTCGACCAATACCGCGCTGAAGTGGTGCTCGTCAACGCCCCGCACGGCGACTATGTCTTCTGCGTCGTCGCCAACAACATGAACGATACCCGGTGGACCTCAGACAACGCCGGTAATGTGTTGCTCAGGGATGTATCGAGAATGCTTTGGAATTATTTTGAACCGGATTCGAAATGGAAGCCGGCGGAAGGGAGTGGGGAGTGGTTTTAGGAGTGTTGAAGGGTTGGAGTGTAGAAGTGTTGAAGTGTTGAAGTGTTGGAGTGTTGAAGTTGCCTGACTTCCGGAAGCTCTAGGGATAGTATGGTGATATGCTTATGTCCAAGTGTTGAAGTACGTTCTTCGCCACTTGTGTGCAAAAAAGGACGTTTAGCTCGTCGGCCGAACGCAGTTCACGTTACTACTAGCACGTTGGCGGCGAGCCAGACAACTTCAACACTTCAACACTTCAACACTCCAACACTACTGTATAACGATGGTAACCTTATTAATCCTCTTCGCCTCCAGCTTTCCTGTCTGCTCGCCACCGCCAAAATTATTGAGGTCGTCTTTTTCAACCAGGACGAAATAGGCGATGTCTTTGAGGTCTTTGAATTTCACGACACCTTTCTCGTCGGTGACGCCTTCAGCGACGGCATTCTCTTCTTTGTTGTAGTCTTCTTCATTCTCGAACAGTCGTACCGTGGCGCCTTCGACGGTGTTTCCCAACTCATTCCGCACGGTGATGTTTAGGGAGGTCTTTATCAGCTGGAATCCTGAGGTTGCAATGGCCAGTAATAGGAGGATAGCCAGAGGTGCGAATCGTGTCATAGCGAGTGTGATTTTGTTTTTGTTCTTTACCATTAGGCCTTTCGACATGCTCAGGGACCGGCGCTGTCGGTTGCCAGGCTGTAATCCTACCCCAAACATACGAAATTAGCTTTCACCTCTTCGAAATCTTGACCATAACCCGGATTGAGGCACAGGCTGGCTGAGCCGCCGAAGCCCTGTCCTTTTATGTTATTGGAACCGGTCCCTGAGGCTGTCGAAGGGACCTGGTCGGTCAACGGTAACCGATGATCAGCGACCACTAACCCTTATCATCCCATTTCCTTGTTGGCTTATCTTCAGATCTCCGCAACTTAATGTAGTAGCACTACGCCGCCGCGCTTTTCCTGTACGCCCCGTTCGGGCTGGTAGGAGCTCTTGTATTTGATCACGTAGGCGTACGTACCCGGCGGCAGGGGCTTCGACGGGTTGTTGTTGTAGCCGCCGTTCCAGCGGAACTCACGGTTTGTCGACTGAAATATAAGCTCGCCCCAGCGTGAAAAGATCAGCACTTCAAAGTCGGTATCGTCGATGAAGAAGGTAAGGGCATAGAATTCGGGATTACGTGCCCCGGGCCCGGGCCGGAAGGCGTTGGGTACGACGATCTTCGGGAAGCACTCGACCTCAACCACAGTTTGGTCGCTTGAACTGCACCCCACAGTATTTATGAGGTCGACGCGATAAGTGCCCGGTTCGGTTGCGACATAAACCTGGTCAGTAACACCGAGCGGCACATCATCCTTGAACCACGCGTAACTGGTGAATCCTGCGCCGGGGTCGAGCTCAACCTGCCGGGTTTCTTCATCCGCGTTCGCGGGATCGTTGCAGATGGTTGCACCGGATGGCAGTGATCCGGGAGTGACTGGTGACAGGGCAACCACGATGGACTCCTGCGTTTCACATCCCGCGAAGGCCACTTTTGCCTCGTAGGTTCCAGCACGTGTATCAGTGAGCGTGGAAGACGTCTCACCGCCAATCACGGCGCCTTCATACCACCATTCGTACGATGCCACGGCTACATTGGTCGTTCCGGTAATCGTAAACGGACTTCCCTCGCAGGCGAGACCCACTTCAAGGTCAAGTTCCAATTCACCGATCACTGAGACGACGAGTGAAGGAGAGGAAGGTGAACAGCCCGTCACCGGGTTGTAGATCTGAACACTATAGGATTCACCATCATTCGCTTCGGTTGCGATCACTTGCGGACCCGCAAGCGAGGCGTCAAAGACGCCATTCCTGAACCAGCGATAGAGGTACGAACCCGACGGTGTGGCTGTTATCGTAACCTGGTCGTCGCAGGAACTGCTTTGCGACAGTGCGGGGACAACGGCATTATCAACGGTCACTGTGATGGCGGTGTCGAGCGGGCAGAGTCCGGCTTGTTCTACGTGGAGGTTATATGTAACCGAAGCTTGAGGGGGTGTAGCGGTTATCGTTGCGGCAGCTGCACCGGATTGGATGTCGGGGCCACTCCAACTCCAGCTATCGCCGCCTGAAACACTAATGGTAATGGGGTTAGAACAAACGTCGGCCGTGACGTCAATGGTAACCTGTGGTCCTTGATCGACCACAACCGGAGGGCTTGACACTGTGCAACCGGAGCCAACGGACGTTACTGCCACTATGTACGTTCCGTTGTTGCTCGGAACAGGCAGAGTCTACAACGCGTCCGCTTCACTGGTCCCTGACTCCACTACCTGTCCCGTACCATTGTCAATGACGCGATAATTTACTGACGCCTGCGCGGGCGTGGTCGTGACCTGAAGTACCATCGGGTCACAAGTTCCTATAGGCGTGGCAGCGACGGTGAAACCTGGATCGTTGATGGACGCGGTCGTTGTCACAGCGCAGCCGGTCAACTGGTCGGTCACGGTCACACCATATGTTGCCGCATCGAGGGGCTCTGCAGTGTAGGGAGCGCCTGGCGCCGGGTTAGCAGGCCTGTCGGAGACAGTAATGGCTGTTGACGGACCTGTTACTGAATAGGTAAACAGGCTGCCTGCTGGTGCATCGATGTTGATGTCAATGCTGCCGTCACCAGCACCGCAGTCTGTCGGATTGAATGGCGTTGCAGTGAAAACCGGAGACTGATTGATCGTGAAGGTTAGCGTATCTGTGATGGTACACGATGTGATCGGGTCGGTTACGGCAACAGTGTATTCGAAGACGCCGGGCACCGAAGTGTCTACGTTCTGTGTTCTGCCCGTGCCGGCATTAACGCCATCAATAGCCCACTGATAGGTGGCGCCGGGGTTTTGCGCATCTAATGGTGGTGTCTGCTCGTCTTCGCATAGGGTCAAATCGGGGCCGAGTTCCACGATGGGCCGGTTTTCTGCAACGAGCATGCTTCCTGACGAAGTACATCCCACACCGTCAATGATGGTGACGGTGTAGATACCTTGCTGGTTTACCTCGATCTGTCGCGTGGAGTCGCCGGTCGACCAGACATAAGTCAATCCCGGACCGTCCGCTTCTGCAATGAGCCCTAGCGGGCCATCGCATAGATTGGGAAATCCTCCACCCACGACGGAAACGGTGCTGTCCGGCGGCGCAGTAATAACAACTGTTGTAAACAATACTGTGTCGACATCGCACCGGTTTCGCAACGTAAGGGATACCTGGTATGTACCGGCGGTGGCATACGTGTGTTCTGCTGTCGGGTCGTTGGAGAACGGTGTGCCTTGTCCGTCGCCAAAATTCCAGGAATAAGTTTCAATGTTCGGATCCCGGCCGGTAGCGTTGAATTGCGTTGGCGATCCGAGACAAGTACCGGCTGCTTCGATCGTCGGCCCTTGAATGGGTGTTGATATGTTTTGTATAAAGTTGGGAAGTCCGAGCGTGCTTGACGTACCGGAAGCCAGCGGAAATTGTTGAAGATTGTTTAGCGGCGATAACGACGCTGTGTCCTCATTGGCGAAAATGTTGTAGAGGAAGTTCTGACCGTTCACGGCCATGTATAGCTGACCATCAGGTCCGATCTGTATGGCACCAAGTTGTTCGCCCGGCCGGTCAACCGACTGCTTGAAGTACACATTCCCGAGTGAGTCGAAAGCGAACTCGACAATCTTGGAGTCGCTACCTGTCACCGTAGCGAATAGTTTGTTTCCACCGAGTGAGAATTCGATCCCGTATACCTGACCGTCAGCTGTGTTGAGGTCGGCAACCTGCGGGTTGGAAACGACACCCGTCGAATCGTTGAAATCGAAGACTTCGACTACATTGGATCCAGGTGTCGACAATGCCACTGCCAGTTTGTTGCCGGGGCCTAGTTTCATGTATCCCTGACCAGCTTCGGGTGAGGTCATAGAGTGGTCGGATCCTGCGCCTGAGATCACCGGGCTGCTGATTCCATCGGGTGATATCCTGTAGGCACGGAAACTGTTGTTACCGTATTCATGGGCAATGAGCCATTCACCGCTACCAGTGATCCGTTCTGTGGTGGGCTTGAAGAGCAGGACGTTATATTCCACCAGTCCGCCGTTGCCGTTGTTGAGTTTCAGGTCGAATAAAGAATAGCGAAGTTCGTAGGTTCCCGTACCGTATATCTCTTGTGTAGTGAAGATGTAGTATAATGTCTCGTCGCCGGGTACTGGCATAATGAGTACCGACTGCGTAGCGCCGGGGTCGCCGCCCAAGCCCGGGGGAGTTGTTGCCGTCTTTATCATAGATGTGCAGCCCATCCGTGGAGAAGATCACCTGACCATTCCTGTCGCTAATGGTGGCCGTACCTTCCGGAGAGTTCACAGGACCTTGAATCGCCACAGGGGGATCTTCCGGCATCGGGTTAAAATCGATACCTGCGTTCTCCCCGAAATGCCAGACGTTGGCGCGCTGATCCTGAACCTGGTATTCATTAATATTGACACCGGCATATGTCGAGCAGCCTGTGGCATCGGTAACCGTCACATAATAGTAACCGGCGGAGTCAGGCATGAGCGGGAGGGATGGGGTGTGGCGGTGCGACCATTCTATGGAAGTGGGGGGTGCGCTTCGGACTCCATTGATTAGAACCCGTTCCGTCGCCGAAATTCCATACCAGGCTATCTGCTGCAGGGTCTACTTCCGGGAAGAAGCTCACAGGCGAGTTGGCGCACGATCCGGACGACGTGAAGTCGACCATGATGGTTTGACTGCTCGATGGCAGAAACGAGGGGAACTGTGTGCCCCCGAAGTCGCCGGAAAACACCGACGGATCATAGTTCACTGCTGTAGCAACGGTGTCGGTATCGGACAGCGCACCCAGTAGGAACGGGCCGCCGGTAGTCTCCTGGTACAAATGATAGATCACGCTGTCCGGTCCCATTTGAAGGCCGTAGCTGTTGGCTATGCCGTTTGGAAGTACGGATGTCAGCGTAGCGGAAGGATTTTGCGTGTCGTATTGCAGGACGTCGCCTTGAATGCCCGGTTCGCCGGCGACAGATATATAAAGGTATCGACCGTCGCTGCTCCATTCTACGTCGTAGATCGCTTGGTTTGAAGTAGCGGGCACGGCGCTGTTCGGTACTACTTCATCCAGGCTCAGCATGCCTGTGCTGTTGTTGAAGTTCAGGACGTGAACGCCGACGTTGGCTGACTGAGGCGAGACGGCGATTTGTCCGCTGGAAGCGTTGTAGGCAAAATTGCCGGCAGTCATTGCAAAGCCGACATTCTGATAGTTCGTGTTGGAGGCTGCTCCTGATGCATCAATGAGTGTTACGGAATAATTGGCCGTGGCGTTCTCGTGCGTGATAAGCCAGTAGTCGGTACCGTTGGCATGTGGTACCAGGATCATCGCTTCGGAACGGTTCGTTAGTGTCCCTATAGGAACGTTCGATGTAGCAACGTCGCCGAGGTTCGGTGCGGGCGGCACACCGTTACCCTGAAGTGACATGTCTACTGTTGTGAGAAAGATATCACCACCGGTAGTGTAGTCTGCTGTGTTAGTGAAGACAAAGTATTGATTGGGTTGACCCGGCACGGCGGCGATAACTGCGGGCTGGTTGCCTGAAGGATTGCCTGAAAGTCCGGAACCGTTCGGCATCACAGCGCCTGTCGCGTCATAGATGGCGGAGCCGTCGGTAGTAAAGAACAAAAGATTTCCATTGATCGGATTTGAGGCGACCGCACCACCACCGTTGCCGAATGATGCCGCTGGATTGTCGGCCAGGGTCACGGTGTGCGTGCCTCGGTTGAACCGAATGCCCCTGTCGCTGCTTCCGAAATACCAATTAAGATTCGTGTTGTTCTGTCCCTGAATGGGAAATGTCCCGGCCAGGAGGAGTAGCAATAGGAATGAGAGCAGAAAACTGTAACGTCTCCTCATTGCGATAGAATGGTCTTCACGGCTAACAACTTACACCTGGCTCTGGCGGCATTCAAACAATAAACGCCCAAGTTTCGCTAAAGTATACATTTTGCAAGAAAATAACGTTATGATGCTGAAATCGGGCATTTCGTTTTTTTAAGTTTTATTTATAGCGTTAATTTGCTTTGATAGCGTAACTGAATTTGGTTTCGGATGGTCAGGACACTCCTGCTTCTTGTTAGCTTTATACTGGTGTTTGGGGGGGTGGTAACAGCTCAGGATCCGCAGTTCTCACAGTTCTATGCAGCACCTTTATATTTGAATCCGGCGATGGCGGGTTCAACAGGTCAGGCACGTGCCGGCATCAACTACCGAAATCAATGGCCTGCTATCGACGCGAACTTCACAACGACATCGGTCTATTTCGATTACTTCATTGCCGACAAGCGAAGCGGAGTTGGATTCCTGTTGACGCAGGACCGGGAAGGTCTTGCCGGCTTGCGTTCGTTGAGTGTCGCATTACAGTATTCATATGAGTTACGCATCACCAAGAACCTTGGCTTTAGTCCAGGGTTTCAGGTCGCGTACTTTTCGCGCGACGTAAACTTCAACCGGCTTACATTCGGAGATCAGTTCGATCCCGTGACCGGCAACCTCATCAGTCCGGAGACGGCGGAGGTATTCAATACAGATTTCAAGAAGTCGTTTGTCGACCTCTCCGTAGGTGGTTTGCTGTTTACCAACATTGCCTGGCTTGGCGTCGCCGTCAATCACCTCACGCAGCCGAACCAATCCATCATCGACGAGGATGCTCCACTGCCTATGAAGATCTCCGTTCACGGCGGATTCAAAATCCCCATGCGACCTGGCGTCGTAGGTAGCGGCGTCTATGCGCGGGCGTCGGAGCGAAGCATCTCGCCGGCGTTTCAATACCGTCATCAGGGGGAGTTCGACCAGCTTGACCTCGGACTATACTTCACTTTCGAACCGCTCGTCGTCGGCACCTGGTACCGAGGCGTGCCGTTCAAGACCGTCAACGAGATCTCCAACAACGAGTCGATCGTGCTGCTTCTCGGGTTCACCCGGATCGGTGGCAAGGACAAGAATGGGAACCGCGACGGCCTCACCATCGGCTACAGCTTCGACTACACCATATCCAAGCTTGGCATCGGCGCTGGCGGCGCGCACGAGTTCAGCCTCGTCTACACGTGGCCGATGCGCAATCCGCGCAAGCCGCCGCCAGACAAGATGGTGATCCCGTGTCCGGAATTCTGACGGCTACATCACCCTTACAGCACCTCGAGAGGACCGTTCATCGGTGTCGTCGCTAACTTACGTTAGCCCGGCTGAAATTTTTTTTCAATTCTCCTGCCTGAATAGTGATCAAATTCCGAACTTTATCGTTTAATTTTGCATTAGTGAAAAACCAAAACACCAGCTTGATGCCTTTTCTTTAGTGTCAACCCAGTAAATGATTTAAAGAAATTGAAAACAGTGACCACCTTCTTCGCAGACTGTTCTGCATCCCGCTCCCGGATCATCCTCCGGTATCTCTCCTCTATTGCCTGTCAGGTGTCCAGGCGACCTCGCCCGGCGCGTATCGCGCGCATTTGATACAAATCTCACATCCACTGTGAGCAGCGTGGCGCCCAGGGCGCACCGTTGACATGCCGCTAGGCATCAAAAATTTCCTATCACTTCGTAATATTTTCTGGACCTTGGAAAATAAGAATATATCCGTCAGGGTCGCTACGGCCGCTGACAAACAGTATGCGGAGACCATCACCCGCGAAATGGAGCTTTCTGCGCAGGCTCGTGGGACAGGCATTGCCAAAAGAACCCCTGAATACCTTCAACGCAAGATGGACGAGGGTAAGGCCGTCATCGCCGTCACTTCGGAAGGCGAGTGGGTTGGCTTTTGCTATATCGAGGCATGGCAACATGAGAAGTACGTAGCCAACTCAGGGCTTATCGTCGCTCCCAAGTTCCGCCACACCGGCGTTGCCAAAGAAATCAAGCAGAGGGTGTTTGACCTTTCACGGCAACGCTATCCTGACGCCAAGATCTTTGGGCTCACTACCGGCCTTGCCGTCATGAAGATTAATTCCAGTCTTGGCTACAAGCCCGTAACCTATTCGGAACTCACTACCGACGAAGAGTTCTGGAAAGGATGCCAAAGCTGCGTCAACTACGAGATACTCATGATGAAGAACAGGCAAAACTGCCTGTGCACGGCCATGCTTTTTGACCCGGCCAAGGCAGAAGTACCGAAGCCTGCGGAGCTGCCTAAAATCAGCCGCACTGTCGTTACCCAATCGGGGAAGCTGCGCAAGAAGCGCAAGCGTGACTTCAAAGGCAACCTCAAGCTGTTCGAGCGCTGGATTCGCTTCAAGCAGTATGTGCTGCTCAAGTCGCGAAAGCGAAACGGACCCGGCGGAGGCAATGTCCAGGCAGAGAAGAAGTTCTCGATCTTCGGACTCTTTTCCTGGTAACGGGGGAGAAGTAGGACCGCTTCGCAGTCACTTCTCCCTTTAGCTCTCCTCCTCTGGAGGAATCTCTCGCCGGAATCCTTTTGAGGTTTCTGCGTTCCATTCTACTTTTGGCTTCCCTTTTGGGCGAAACCGGTAACAGGACCTCCAGGCCACGCCTGGTTGTCCTCAACCTTTACGACTATGAAGAAGAAAGTTGTCCTTGCGTTCAGCGGCGGACTCGACACATCGTATTGCGTCAAATACCTCTCCGAAGAAAAAGGGTATGAGGTTCACACCATCACGGTGAACACGGGCGGATTCGAACCTGCCGAACTCGAAGAGATCAGCAACCGCGCCCGGACGCTGGGCGTCGCGTCTCACGTCAACGTAGACGAGACACGCAACTACTACGACAGCGTCATCCGCTACCTGATTTACGGCAACGTGCTGAAGAACCAAACGTATCCCCTCAGCGTGAGCGCCGAGCGGATGTCGCAAGCCCTGGCAGTCGCACGCTACGCGAAGTCGATCAGCGCCGACGCCGTAGCGCATGGAAGCACTGGTGCCGGCAACGACCAGGTGCGGTTCGACATGATCTTCCATATTCTGATTCCCACCCTGGAGATCATTACACCCATACGCGACATGAGGTTGTCGCGCGAAGAAGAGATCCGCTACCTTCAGTCGAAGGGCGTGGATATGAACTTCGAAAAGGCGATGTACTCCATCAATAAGGGAATTTGGGGTACGTCCGTGGGCGGGAAGGAAACACTCAACTCACTGGGAATGCTTCCCGAGAGTGCATTCCCTACTCAGCTCTCCCGGGAAGGAACCGAAGAAGTTGTGCTGGGATTCGAGAAAGGTGAATTGCTGAGCATTAACGACCAGCAATTCGAACATCCGGTCGAAGCCATACAACACCTTCAGAAGATAGCGGGCCCATATGCCATAGGCCGGGACATACACGTTGGTGATACCATCATCGGCATCAAAGGACGCGTCGGATTCGAAGCCGCAGCACCCATCGTCATCATCAAGGCCCACCATGCGCTCGAAAAACATGTGCTAACCAAGTGGCAGCTGACGTGGAAGGATCAGCTGGGCCAGTTCTACGGTAACTGGCTGCACGAGGGGCAGTATCTCGATCCGGTCATGCGTGACATCGAAGCATTCCTTACGAACAGCCAGGGCCACGCGACTGGCCGGGTGCACGTACAGTTGTATCCCTACCGGTTCCAGGTTACCGGCGTGGTGTCTGACTACGACCTCATGTCGTCAAAGTTCGGCAAGTACGGCGAGATGAACCTGGGTTGGACCGGCGACGACGTCCGCGGATTCTCCAAGATATTTGGAAACCAAACGATGATTTATCACCAGGTGGCAAGGGCCAAGGAGTGAAGGAGTGAATGAGTGAATGAGTGAATGAGTGGATGAGTGAATGAATGGAGTCCGATTATTAATTACCGATTACTTATTACTGATTACCGATTAGATCATGACCAAAAAAATCAAGGCCGGCATCGTGGGCGGAGCGGGATACACCGGGGGCGAGACGCTGCGGCTTCTCCTACACCATCCCAATGTCGAGATTGCTTTTGTTCACAGCCGGAGTAATGCTGATAAGCCCGTTTCCGCAGTGCATCGCGACTTGCTGGGAGAGACCGATATGAAGTTTACCGGGACACTCAGCGAAGATGTGGACGTCGCGTTCCTCTGCCTGGGGCACGGGGAGAGCGTCAAGTTTCTCGAACAAGATCCTTTCAAGGAGTCCGTCAAGATCATTGACCTGAGCCAGGACTTTCGGCATGGCCAGAGTACTGCCCGGCGTACGTTCGTCTACGGTCTGCCGGAGTTGCATCGCGATGCTATCAAAACGGCCGGCAATATCGCCAACCCCGGCTGTTTTGCTACGAACATTCTGCTCGGCCTTTTACCCCTCGCCTCGAAAGGTATCCTTGGCGAAGTATTCGCGACGGGAATTACGGGTTCCACAGGCGCAGGACAGCGCCTTCAGGAAACTACGCACTTCACTTGGCGCGCTAACAACATTTCAGCGTACAAGACACTTACTCATCAGCACCTGAAAGAGATCCGCCGCACATTGCAACACGCCGATAGCGCGTACGACAATGCGATACACTTCGTCCCCTGGCGTGGCGACTTCACCCGCGGCATATTCGTCAGCTCCAGCGTCCGCTGCACGCTTACCCTTGATGAAGCAAAGGATCTGTACTATACATTCTATAAGGATCACCCCTTTACTGTAGTGTCAGACACAACGATCAACCTGAAGCAAGTGGTGAACACGAATAAATGCCTGGTTCACCTGGAGAAAGAGGGCGATATACTGGTGGTGCACACTGCGCTTGACAATCTGATCAAGGGCGCCTCAGGGCAGGCGGTCCAGAATATGAACCTTATTTGTGGGCTGGAGGAAACGGCCGGCCTCAAGCTCAAGGCCACCGTATTTTAAGAAGTCATTTACATCAATAATCATGAACCTGTTCGACGTTTACCCGTTGTTCGATATTACTCCCGTGCGCGCCGAAGGCTCGTGGCTCTGGGATGATAAGGGCAACAAATACCTCGACCTGTACGGCGGACATGCCGTAATCTCCATCGGTCACAGCCATCCCCATTACATCAAGCGGCTGACGGAACAACTCAACCGCATTGGCTTCTATTCGAACAGCGTCCGAAATCCACTCCAGGAAGAGTTCGCTGAAAAGCTTGGCGTACTATCCGGTTATCCCGATTATCAATTGTTCCTCTGCAATTCAGGGGCAGAAGCGAACGAAAATGCTCTGAAGATCGCGTCGTTTCTTACCGGACGGAAGAAGATCCTCGCATTTGAACGCGCGTTCCACGGTCGTACCTCTGGTGCCGTAGCTGCGACTGACAACGCAAAGATTGTGTCGCCTTTTAATGCGTGTCACGATGTTTCGTTCCTTCCCATGAACGACAAAGAGGCGCTCGACGCGGCACTCGGAACGGACGTCGCTGCCGTAATCATTGAAGGAATCCAGGGTGTGGGCGGCATTCGGCTCCCTGATGATGACTTTCTGAAATATCTCGAGCAACGTTGCGTCGCTACCGGCGCCATGCTCATCCTGGATGAGATACAATCAGGTTATGGGAGATCCGGAAAGTTCTTTTCCCATCAGTATGCGGGCATCAGACCACCACTTATCACGACGGCGAAAGGAATGGCGAACGGCTTTCCCATTGGTGGCGTACTGATCCATCCGGACGTCAAGGCGTGGAGCGGCATGCTGGGCACCACATTTGGTGGGAACTATCTTGCAGCGGCTGCGGGCCTGGCTGTGCTGGAGGTGATGGCTGAAGAGAATCTGATTGCCAACGCGCTGAACATGGGTAACTACCTGCTCGAAAAGCTGCGCCCTTTGGAACCCGTTAACGAGGTGAGGGGACGTGGCCTGATGATCGGCATCGATCTCCCGGATACCCACAAACACGTGAGGAGTAACCTTTTGCACCACCATCGTATATTTACGGGCGAGTCAAAACCCAATGTCGTTCGGCTGCTACCCTCCCTGGCGATGACACAGGAGCAAGCAGATATGTTTATTGCGGCATTGAGTAAAGAGTTGAAATGATATCGCGATCGATATACATGTGGTAGAGATGCACAATTCGTGCGTCTCATCCATGTGCGACCAAACACCCAACGAATGAAACATTTCCTGTCCGTTGAAGATGTGTCTGATCCTGCGACGCTGGTGAGCGAAGCCCTGGCGTATAAGAAGAATCCGTTTCGCGATCGTCAGCTGGGATCGGGCAAGACGCTCGGCATGATATTTCTCAATCCCAGCCTCCGCACGCGCGTAAGCACGCAGGTGGCCGCGAGAAACCTGGGCATGGAGGTCGTTGTCTTCAACATCGACAAGGAAGGGTGGCAACTCGAATTCGCGGATGGTACAGTAATGGACGGTGCGACGACGGAGCACGTGAAGGAGGCGGCAGCCGTGCTGGGTCAGTATTTCGATATCCTCTCCATTCGCACTTTTCCCGCGCTCCGCGATCGCGAGGAAGACTACAGCGAGCACGTAATCAACCAGTTCGTGCGCTATGCGGGCGTACCCGTGGTCAGCCTGGAAAGCGCAACGCTCCATCCGTTGCAAAGTCTTGCCGACCTGGTCACCATAAAGGAGTTGTGTGAGACCGGGCGGAGGCCCAAGGTCGTGTTAACGTGGGCACCTCATGTTCGCGCGTTGCCACAAGCCGTGCCCAATTCATTTGCGCAATGGATGAACCGCTGGAACCAGGCTGACTTGGTGATTACGCACCCGAAAGGGTATGAACTGGATCCGCGCTATGCCGGCAATGCTGTCGTTGAGACAGACCAGGACAAGGCGTTGGAAGGTGCAGACTTCGTGTATGTCAAGAACTGGTCTTCCGTAACACCGTACGGGCAGGTGCTCACCCGCGATTCTTCGTGGATGATAACTTCGGAGAAGTTAAGAGTGACAAACAAGGCAAAGGTTATGCATTGCCTGCCCGTTAGGCGAAACCTCGTTATTGCCGACGACGTGCTGGACAGCGACGCGTCGGTCGTTGTCCTTCAGGCTGGGAACCGCGTGTGGGCTGCCCAGGCGGTATTGAGTGAGATCTTAAGGAACTTGTGACGTGGCGATGCAGCGGCTCTTTGTTATCAAGATAGGGGGGAATGTGATCGACGATCCCAACAGTTTGTCGTCGTTCCTGGATGATTTTGCCTCGATCCGCGATCGAAAGATCCTCGTGCACGGCGGCGGCAAGATTGCCACCCGGATCGGAGAGAAGCTGGGCATCAAGCCGCAATATCACAACGGGCGCCGGATAACGGATGCGGAAACCATCGACCTGGTGACCATGGTGTACGGCGGGCTTGTCAACAAGCAGGTAGTGGCAGCGCTTCAGAAACGCGGCTGCCAGGCGTTGGGCATGACGGGCGCCGATGGTAACCTGATACACGCTGTGCGGAGACCAGTCAAGGACGTCGATTTCGGGTTCGTGGGCGACATCGCACCAGAAAATGTGAACGTCGGGCTGCTCGAAAACTTATTGGAGAACCAGTTTGTTCCAATAGTCGCTCCGTTGACACATAGCCAGGGAGAAATACTGAACACGAATGCCGATACGATTGCGGCCTCGCTCGCGATTGCGGCTGGCGACCGTTACGACGTAAGGCTAATCTACTGTTTCGAGAAAAAGGGTGTACTGCTTGACGTCAACGACGACAACAGCGTCATCACACGCCTTACGGAACAACGATACGAGGAACTGCTTGCGGAACATGCCCTCGCCGACGGTATTCTTCCCAAGCTGGAGAACGCCTTTTCGTCCATTCGTCAGGGTGTTAAGGAAGTGCTCATCGGGCACGCGGCCGATCTGCTGAGAAACACGGGCTATGATACGACAGGAACGTTGATCACAGGACAGGCACAAAAATGAACCAGGGCAGGTTGAAATTGAATGAGTATGCAACAACTTTTCGAAGACGCGCTTAACCTGCTTCAGGAAATGATCGCCACTCCTTCTTTTAGCAAGGAGGAAGAGGAGGTGTCCTTCGTGATTGAGGATTTTTTTGAACGCCGTCATATCCACACATACCGCAGGATGAACAACATTTGGGTGAAGAACCGGCATTTCGATCCGGACAAGCCCACGATCCTGCTCAACTCCCATCACGATACTGTCAGACCCAACAGCGGGTACACCCGTGATCCATTCAAGCCTGAGATTATCGATGGCAAACTGTATGGCCTCGGCAGCAACGATGCCGGCGGACCATTGGTGTCGCTTATTGCCACCTTTCTGCACTATTACGACCGCGAGGACCTGGCTTACAACCTGATCCTGGCAGCAACGGCCGAAGAAGAAATATCGGGGACGAACGGCATTGAGAGTATCTGGTCATCGCTTACGCCTGTCGATTTCGCCATTGTGGGGGAGCCTACCCTTTGCGGCATGGCTACGGCAGAAAAGGGTCTCATGGTACTCGATTGTGTGGCGAAAGGTAAGCCCGGCCACGCGGCGCGTGAAGAGGGGATTAACGCCATTTACGAGGCGATGGACGACATCGAATGGGTGCGCACTTATCGGTTCCCGGAGGTTTCCGAAACCTTGGGGGAAATGAAGATGACGGTGACCATTATCAATGCAGGCCGCCAGCACAACGTGGTTCCCGCGGAATGCTCGTTTACCATCGACGTACGGGTGACAGATAAGTACACGCTCGAAGAGACACTTGAAATCATCCGGGCCAACCTCAAAAGTGCCGTGACGCCGCGCTCGATGCGAATGCGTCCTTCCGGGATTGACATGAACCATCCACTGGTACAATCGGCACGCAAACTCGGTCTTACGCTCTACGGTTCCCCTACGACGTCGGATCAGGCATTGATTCCCGTACCTTCGGTAAAGATGGGTCCTGGTGACTCGGCACGCTCACATTCCGCGGACGAGTTTATATTTGTTGACGAAATCAATCAAGGAATCGCGACGTACATTCGGTTGTTGGATAACGTCATCCTGAAATAGCCGGAAGTCGAGCGCCCGTAAACCGTAATCAATCATGAAACTCTGGCAAAAAGAAGATAAAGCGAGTTTGGAGGAAGTCGACGTGTTTACGGTGGGCAACGACCGTAAAATGGACTTGTACCTGGCGCCCTTTGATGTACTCGGCTCGATGGCACACATACGGATGCTTGAATCAATCGGGCTGCTGACCACCGATGAACTTTTGAAGCTGACCGTCGAGCTGCGGAACATTTATCGAGCGATAGAAGACGGACTGTTTACTTTTGACGATGACGTGGAAGACGTCCATTCGCAGATTGAGCTGATGCTTACACGTCAGCTGGGAGACATCGGCAAGAAGATTCACAGCGGCCGGTCGCGCAACGACCAGGTGCTTGTCGAC
>JAJJPK010000033.1:0-6064 GCA_032907565.1 Cyclobacteriaceae bacterium
CTCCGCGGTGAAAAATTAAAGCCCCCTACTCCTTCGCAGCGAAAAACCTCTGATAAAAAAAACCTCCCATTAACACCACCATCAACATCGGATTCACAATCAGCCGATGCACGAAGGACAACAACGGCGAGGAGATCTCGGAGTCGCCCTCCAGCGACAACTTCACCGCAAAGTATACGGGCAACAAAATGAACAACTCAAACAAGAACACATAAAAGGCCACCACCAGGTACTGCCTGCGCTGAAAGATGGCAAAGATCAAAAGCATGCAGGCGACGTCGTTGAGGATCAACCGGACCGTCCGGTTAAAAATAAATACCGCATTCGGATGCCACGATCCACCCGCCACCAAAGAAGAGTAATCAAAACGCTGAAACAGGTACACCGCCGCCAGGATGAACACGCCCGCAGCCGCAATGCCTGCGCGCGCGACAAAGCTATCCTGCCTGACCATCGTGAACGGGTCTGCTAACCGGCATCGAGCGACGGATACCCACCCAGCTCACCCACAGACCAAATACCAGCACATAGAGTACCGCCGTGAACAGGTACTTGTGATAGAGATAAAAGTATTCCTCGAACCGCGTCGCGACCACATACAACAGCCCAACCCGCAACAGGTTGGCCACGTGGATGAGGACAAGCCCCATCAAGACAAACCACGCCATCTTCCGCAGCGGTCCACCAAACGCGACGATAAACGCGACAAACACGACCATCACATTAAGACCATTACACCCCTCAAACACGCGCAGCACCGTCCCCGTAGCGTCGTTCAGCAACACCTGCGGACCAAACGGGTTGTCCTCTGCATACACGTCCGCCCCCGTCGCATTCAGCATCACCACCGCATGCTGCGTTACGATCCGCGTTGCGGGATCAGGATGATTGCCGTAAGATTCGATGAAGAAACCGTAGAGCAGGTTGCCGATGATGTAGACGCCGAGGAAGCGAGCGAGGAAGAGAAGCGCAGGGCGGAAGGTGTGGAGGATGGACATGAGTGCAAATAAAGGAAAAATCTATAAGTAACCACTGTCATCCTGAGCGGTGGGCGCGGGTTGGGCTGCGCGAGCGAAGGATCCAGTGGAAGTCTTGCACGGTACAAGTAATGGGCACAATTTTAATTTGGTGGGATTGAGAAGTGTGCTAGTCAATTCGACCGTGCGGCCGTCCACGGGATCCTTCGCTCGCACCCTCCAGCCGCACATCCACCGCTCAGGATGACAGTGGTTATTTATATGGTGATGACTGATTTAATATTTAATTGTTTAATTATTTAATTTACTTTTCACCTAAACCAACAACCACAACTCAATGCCTCTTCCTCCCCTTGCGGTCTACGGTGCCGGCGGCCTTGGGCGTGAGATCGCCCTGATGGTAGGGCAGATCAATAGGGCAGAACCATCATGGACGTTGGAGGGCTTCTATGATGATGGCATTAGTAAAGGCAGCGTTGTAGACGGCCTGCCAGTCCTCGGCGGGATCGACGATCTCAACCGAAGAGAAGAGCCCTTGTCAGTCGCCCTGGCAATAGCCAACCCGCGGGTTCGGAAAAGCATTGCCGCCCGTATTACCAACGAACACGTTCACTTTCCGGTCCTCGTCCATCCCCAGGCCAATCCCGGCGGTGAAGACAACTACTTCGGCCGCGGCACGATCATCACAGCAGGATGCATTCTCACAACCGGCATCGTGCTGGGCGAGTTTGTCATTGTCAATCTTCTGTCCACGCTCGGTCACGACGTGAAGCTGGGCAGCTTCACCATTGTCATGCCCGGCTGCAACCTTTCAGGAAATGTAACCGTTGGCGAATGTTCACTTTTGGGCACAGGAGCAAAGTTTTTGCAGAGCATTGCTCTCGGAAAGAACTGCACGGTGGGGGCAGGCGCTGTCGTAACCAAGAGTTTCGGAGACAGTGTGACACTGGTGGGCGTACCCGCCCGGGAGATAAACTAGCCTTTTAATCAGGTTTCTAGTATATTAACGCATGGGGTATGCGTTCGTGTATATTATTACAAATTTTCGTCATACAACGCTCTACACAGGGGTAACCAATAACCTTCCTGTCCGATTGTGGGAGCATCGTACGAAACAAAACCCGACAAGCTTTTCGGCAAGATACAATCTCTGTAAGCTCGTGTACTTTAGGAGCTTTGACTCGATTGAAGAAGCTATCAAAATGGAAAAATACATCAAGTCCAAAAACCGCAAGTGGAAAGAGATGCTGATTTCGGAAATGAACCCGGCGTGGGAGGATTTGACGGATTATGTGAATAAGATTTTCAGGAAATAATATATGAAGAGCTGTCATCAATGTCCGCCCAACCCCATCCTCACCAACACCTCCACAATCCTTTCCGCCGCCTTCCCGTCCCACAGTTCCGGGATACTTCCCTTCTTCCACTTTCCGCTCATGATGCGGGCGAGGGCGGGGGCGATGGCGGAGGGGTCGGTGCCGAGGAGTTCGTTGGTGCCGACCGTGCAGGTCTCCGGACGTTCAGTAGAGTTGCGCAGCGTGAGGCACGGGATGCCCATGAAGGTGGTCTCCTCGGTGATGCCGCCGGAGTCGGTGATGACACCGCGGGCGTGCTTGACGAGGTAGTTGAACTCCAGGTAGCCCAGGGGTTCTGTCAGGATGAGTCCGTCCGGGGCGATGCCAAAGGTGGTCATGTTCTTGCGCGTGCGCGGGTGCACGGGAAAGACTACCGGTAGCCCTGTGCTGCGCACCGCGTTCAGGATGGCCACAAGCTGGTCGCTAGTGTCTACGTTG
Organism: Cyclobacteriaceae bacterium; assembly: GCA_032907565.1. Lineage (GTDB taxonomy): Bacteria > Bacteroidota > Bacteroidia > Cytophagales > Cyclobacteriaceae > ZC4RG29. Next base: position 2,771 of record JAJJPK010000033.1, read on the forward strand.
GAAGGGCGGTGGAGGGTCATGACGAAGTACTCCCCCGCCGCGAGGCTATGCTCGTCCCACAGCGCGGGCTTGCGCAGGCGGTGCATGTTCTTCATCAGCGTGTCGATCATGGTATTGCCGACAAAGAAAATCTGGTCGTCGCGTTTGCCTTCTGCTTTGAGGTTTTCGTTCGCAGTTTGGCTCGTCGTGAAGAAATAGTCGGAGATCGAGTCGGTAACAATGCGGTTGATCTCTTCCGGCATGGTCATGTCGCGCGAGCGGATGCCTCCTTCCACGTGGGCAACCGGGACAAGCAGCTTTTTCGCGACGATGGAACAGGCGAGCGTTGAAGTCACGTCGCCGACAACGAGCACGAGGTCTGTCTTCCTGTCTGCCAGGTATCGCTCAAAGCCCGTCATAATCGCCGCCGTCTGCTCCGCCTGCGTGCCACCTCCCGCGCCAAGGTTGATGTCGGGTTCCGGTATGCCGAGCTGAACGAAAAACTCTTCACTCATCTTCACATCGTAGTGCTGCCCGGTGTGAACGAGCGTATAGTCGATGTCCTTTCCCTGCTCCCGCGCCGCCTTTATAGCGTCAATGATCGGCGCGATCTTCATGAAGTTAGGGCGTGCACCAGCTGTTAGGGTGATGGTCATAGATTGCAAAATAGTAATAACAAAAAAACGTTGGCTGTCGAATGAGAAGTTTGTTAGACGCGGGAACAGATGCAGATGCAGGAACAGATGCAATGGCTTACGTAAACCTGATCGCCTACACCCAACCCCTGCATCTGCATCTGCATCTGCCTCTTTTTCTACACCTTCCGACCTAGTCTTCTCACAACAACCACCCTCAGTGCCACATAAACAGCCCCCAGCCCTACGATCAGCGCTATGGAGGCCCAGGTGGAGGCGTTGATGAGGGAGCCCACGAGGAAGAGGTTGACGAGAAGCTGAAGAAAACCGTACGCCAGGGATACCGGCAAAGGTGAAGCGTGCAGGTAGCGGGCAAGATATTGATAGAGATGTTTGTGATGGGCCGCGAAGATATTTTCCTTCCGCCACAGGCGGTGAACGATGGTCGCGCTGGCGTCAAGACCGTAGACGAGGAACATCAACACCCACTTGTACGAACCCGTGTCGGCGATCAGTTGCAGGAGCAGGAACATCTGAACAAATCCCATTGTCACGCTCCCGACGTCACCCGTAAGGCATCGCGCCTTTTCACGGAAGTTGAAATAGAGGAACACGACGACAGCCACGATCATGAAAACGATCAGGCTCGTGTGTCCGAAGTGAAGGATGTGGTTGTTGACGTAGTAGAATGTGAACAAGTTGACCAGCGAATACACGCCCGTCATCCCGTTGATGCCGTCCATGAAGCTGAAGGCGTTGAGCGTACCGACGCCCACGACAAGAATGAGCGCCAGCATCCACCACGGCTCGGAGGCAAACATACCCGTCTGCCACATGATCATACAAAAGGCGATGAATTGAACGGCCAGCCGGGGGAATGGACTCAGGCGCCTGAGGTCATGCAAATAGCTCACTGCCGCGACCAGCATGGCGCCGATCATGAACCAGGGAAATGACAGCCGGTACAGCGCAAACCAGCAGAGCAGCGCCAGCACGAATACGATGCCGCCGCCCCTGACGATGGGTGCCAGTCCGGGGTCGCCCGTAGGCTCGACAATGCGGAGATGCCTCGCAATACGGAAATAGAATACTATTCCTGTAAATAGGGTTATGAACAGGAGGATGATATTGAGGGCATGGGCTAACGCGGTCAGCATCCCGACACGGACTTAAGCGCCTAAGTTATAGCGCATTCGCGGGAGTTCAAAAGGTGCCGACGTCATCCTTTAATTCTCCACTATTACCGGTGTGCCGGCCTCCTCGGGATGGTGTAGAGCTTCTTGTAGTAATCGCCGAACAGGAAGTTGTACGGCAGGTAGTACTCGATCTTCAGCGTCAGGCTGTGAAAAGCGTCGTTGTTGTTCGGGTCGCCGCGAACATGGCCGGGTTTAAATCCTACATCGCTGCGGTCGGACAACTGGGCACGAATGGGATCCCAGCCTGTCTTGTCGGGGTGAACCGTGCTGACGTCATCGATATAATCCGTGAACGTCAGGCGCCATCCGCTTTCAATGCCAATGTTCATGAACGGGTTCACCTTGATGCGGAACCCGATGCCATAGGGAATCACCGGCTGGAATCGACTGTAAGAAACATTTTCGGTCTTCAGCGGCTGCAGGGCGTACATCTTGCCGTTTAGCTCAGCCCTGGGGTTCATGTACATGAGACCGACCCCTGCAAATGCGTATGCATTGAAATTCGGACGCTGGTAGAAACGGCGGCCCGCATGAGGGAACAGGTCGGCCATGAACACCATGTTGAGTTCAAAGTTCGTGGACTTGAACGAGAGGTTCCTCACCTGGCGTCCGGGATCGTCGGAACTGGCGTCGTCGCCCTTGAGGGTGAACATAGAAAGCTCCCCGCGCACACTGAGCCGCGGCCAGAAGTAGTTCTGCAAGCCGATGCTAACGGTAGGCTTGGCATCGATGAGGTCCCCCGGGTCTTTCAGGTCGCCGAAATACGACGATGTGCCAAGGCCGCCGTGCAGGATCAGCGAACGCTGTTGGCTTCCATACCCATAAAACGTTTGGGCCCGTGATATCAGCGGCAGCAGAAGAAAACTACATACGGCGAAAACGGTAATCCCTTGTTTCATACGCAAACAGTTTGCACAAATTACGGGTAACGATGAAAAATCTGGTTCAATATACGAGAAAATGCCAGTTTTTCTCACAATTACGCCGGTTTATGACTCCTTTTGCCGGTCAACGGCCGGAAGTGTAGAAGAGGGACAACACCCTTCCATTGCCATCGGGGCAGGTCTTCCCGACTTACCGTCAGGGAGTCGCCGACTAAAGTCGGGACAAGTCGCCGACTCACGTCGGGACGGGTCGCTAACTAAAGTCGGGACAGGTGCCAGACAATATTTGCGATTTGTCGCGTTCGACCCCGATTTTCGGGCGAAATTGCGTTGTTATTTTATATTTACGCCCTGATTTAAAAAAACCGCTCACTCATGACGCGAATCACACTCCTTCTTGTATGTATCCTTGCCGGACTAAGCTCCTGCGTCACGAACAAGAAAGTGGTTTTCCTTCAGAAGGACGATGTCAACAAGAAGGACCTTCCAAAAGACAGCGTTCTTCGCGAATACAATCTTCCCTCCTTCGACTATAAGATCCAAACGAACGACCTTCTCGGTATCCGCTTTCAAAGCCTTACCCCTGAGGAATTCGACTTT
>JAJJPK010000034.1:0-6062 GCA_032907565.1 Cyclobacteriaceae bacterium
ATCTGCCTCAAACAGCAGGTGGCGGTCGTCAAAGTAATAGTATCCGTAGTCTTCTAGGCGCATTTCGAGGCGCGAGCGCTCGTCGGAAAGGCGTTGAAGGTCATACCGCTGTGTCTCCCTGAGGAATGTTTCCCGCATCACCTCTGCACTGTCACGAAAGATGTGATCACGAGGAATTTCAATGTTGCGAATTCGAAAGGGAGGGTATAATTCAATGTCATACACGACGTAGGCCTTCTTTCGCTTCCTTTCTACAGATGATTGTACGTGCGACTCAAAGTATCCGCGATTGAACAAGTTGCCTTCCAGTATGTCGGCTGTCAACTCAGGCTTTGTATCCGACAGCAATACCGGCTCCGTTCCAAATTTCTTGCGTATCCATGCACCTAACCCCTTGGTCTTTGTTCCTGTCACATAGTAAATCCACACACCGGGTCTTGCACCCAGTATAGTTCCGTTCGGCTTCGGTGTGACCATCTCCTCCAACTCTGATTTCAGCGCCTTGCGTCTCCCGACGTTCCCATGCTGATGGAACACGATATCGGCGCCCGCATAAAAGCTCTCCCCTTCGGCCAGGAACTTGTTGGCAGTGCATGACGGCAGCACCACTCCTGCAATGAGCAGGAATATAATCGACTTCCAAAGCCGATCGCCCTTTCGCCTACTTTCGTTCCGTATCATTTGCCTTGAATAACTCGCGCAACGAGTTATAGTCTTTAATGTATATGAGTCCCACGCCGGTTTCTTTCAACTCACCATCGATCATGTCATAGTCGCCGGCGTAGAATCCATTGATCCTGAACCTTCCGTCTTCTGTCAACTTGTATTCAAGGGCAAGGTCACCGATGTAATCCGTAACGTCGCCCTGACTGCTTCCTCCTTCGATGTCGACGTTACCGGCAAGCTTGACCACGAGCCGGTCATCGAGCAGTCGCTTGGATACACCGAGTTGAAGCTGCGTGTAATCTGACGCCCTTCCTTCGTTGTATTCTGACCCCGATTGCAGGTCGAACGTGAGTTCCACCCCTTTGATCTGCGAGGCCATGCGGTTGAGTTGGTCTGACAGCATTCGGTTGACACTCGTTCGTGCCGCGGCGCTCAACGTTCCACCGCTTTGGCTTTCAAATGGATTGTCAGACACGAATCGCTGCAGGATAAGCAAAGCAAAGACCTGTTTGTTGAGATCTTGTTCGCGGGTATTGATATCCTGTATCCGGGCATAAACGCTTCCTCCCACGGCACCGCGTTGCTGTTCAGGCATATCCAGTCGGAAGGAGATTTCCGGTCTCAGCAATTCACCCTGAATCATAAGGTATACCTGGAAGGGTAGTCTCGCGCGATACGCCTCCATGCTCGTACCGTCCGTGGCCTGCGATGCGAACAAGTCGATCGGCGCTGCATCAATCCGGTTCAGGGCCGTAATGTTGAGTTCTGCGTTCAGAGGTTCGCCATTCCATGTGATTGAACTACCCGATTCAATTTCGAACTCCCGCTTCACCAGTTTGTAAAAGGTGAATTGGTATGAACCCTTCGTGAGTTCATAACGACCGGTGAGGTTGACGTTTCCGGTTTCATCGATGTCGAGCGTCAAGGTGGCATTGCCGTTTACTACCAGCTGATCACCGGTGATCGGATCCATTACGATGGTAAACGTTTCCTCGTCGTTCAACTCAACGCGAGCCGTAAGGGTGACACCTTGGAACGGCGCACGGCTGGAAAGTGTGTCAAGACCCTCTTCAAGTTCGGCCATGCGCTCAGGTTTATCGCGATCGACGAAAGTGACGATCCCTTTCGATTGCATTACGCCTGCTTCACTCTGCGGTACGATAAACGTGAACGTGCTTTCGTTGCCCAAATTCACTGTCATATCTATTTCGGGACGTTCCAGCGTACCCCCTACCCGAGCGTTGGTGTTCAGCCAGACGCTTCCGTAAAACAGTTCATTGTCGCCTTCCTTTGTGTTTAACAACTGAAAGTTTCGGGCGACGGTCGTCAGGTTAAGACGATATTGCCCCGTTGCGTCTCCAGTCATTCCGCCGTTGAAGGTCAGGACGTTATCCTGCTGATCACGGATGGTGAAATTATCTAAAGTGATGGTGCGGTTCCGGAACCGGATGGTCTCATTATTGAGCCGGATCGGTATGTTCGTGTAGGTCGGCAAAGCTTCCGCGTTTCGCAAGGTGAGGGATCCTTGAATCGCCGGTTCTGTAGTTGATCCCCGCACAGAAAGATCAGCCTTGAGCGCACCCTTTAGCCCGGTCACATATTCAGCAACAAAGGGTTGTACCGCGGTAAGGGAAAGGGAGCCGATGTCCGCGTCCAGCATTAACGCTTCATCCTGTCCCGGTTGTAAGCGTCCGACGACGCTGACGGTTAGTCCCGGGCCTTCGCCTGATGCATCGATCATGGTGACGGAGGGTTCCGGTTGATCGACAGTAATCTTCAAACTACCCAGCGCCTCATTTCCTGCGGCGAGATCACTTAGCGAAAGTTGTGCTCGTACCGGTCCACGCGTCGTGTCGCTGAATACAGTGATATCGCCATTAAGAGTGCCCCGCATCAGCGTGTCGGCAAATGCCGCATTGATGAGGGTTTGGACTTTCAGGTTTGCCAGTGCAATGTTCATCGACTCTTGCTCGCCAACAGGGGCCTGGATGCTGATGCGTTGCTGTTCGTGTGTCAGGTCAAGATTCTCTGCAGCGAATCCCGACTTCCCAATGCGAATGGAATTGTTTTTGGGGACGCTCCATGAGTCGTAGTTGAGTATGAGATTGTCCGGATCCAGGCTAAACCCATAGGCATCCTCCAAACTACGGAAAACCCCACGCACCACGTATCGCTCTTCAGCTGCGGAATCGTACACGGTGATCCCCGTCTCGATAGAATCTCCTGCCACCGTGCCATCGAATCGGACCGAAGGGATGCGGATGCTTCCCGCAAGAATATCGTCAGCAGCGAATTCATATTCCAGTTGTCGGCGCCCGGAGTTCGCCGAGAGCAGCAGGTTCCGCGCTGCGACAGAAGTGTGCACCAATTCGTTGACGTCGATGAGGAGGTCCAGACGGTGATCCTCGCTGTCGAACGAGCCTTTGATCTCCTCAATCTCCATGCGTTCAAGATCCGGCATGAGCACTTCCGTAAGAATGGCCGTATTTCGGAGGTCGATCGAAAACTCAAAGTTCTGCGGTCCGCTGACCACCGTGTCACCTTCAAGCGCATAATATGTACTGAAATGTGACCGCAACACTGACGGCAGCGAGAGAAGGTCAAATGACCCGGCGAATCTCACCTGAATAAAGTCTGAATCGATATTCAACGACGCCTTGCCCTCCTCCGTGAGAGAGGCGACGAGCAGGGAATCGACGCGGTAGACTTTTTCCCCGTTATTGAAAGCCGCATCGTGAATGGCGAGGTCGCCGTTAAGGTTTGCCGGATCGGCATTATCAAGATCGACCGACAGTTTGAAAGTTGCTTTCAGGGGTCGGCCGAGAAGGTTGAGAGTTTGTAAGTCAATTTGGCGGAGGTCAAGTCCAAAATTATAGGCCTTTTTTTCAGAGGCGTAGCTGTAGTCGAGGTCACCTTTCAGCTCAAACGACAAATTCGGATCATCCATTGACGCTGCGCCGTTGAAAACCGACTTCTTAACGGAGCCGTCGATCATAAGGTCTCGGTAGATGTAATCATTAAAACCGAATTCGTTGACAGTTACCCGAGCGTACGCATCGATGTCTTCCAGGGTCAGCCCCGCTCCTTCGACCCTGCCTTCAAGGTCGACAACGCCGAGCTTGTCATTTCCCAACAGCCGCCCGAGTTCGAATTGAGATACATCCGCACTTCCGCGGTAGGCGTGCAGTTGAAACTGTTCATCCAGGTGAAGAACCGCGTCGGCAGTAACGGATCCTATGTCCGACTGCAGCGTGGCGCGGATCGCCGGGTTTGCGAGTGTACCGGAAAACGTTCCGGCGAGTGACAGCTGTTGCGGCAACACGATCGATTCTGGCAATAAAGTATCCGGAAGCAGTACAGCGAGATCAGACGCCGTGGTTCGAAGTTCCTCGAGTTCCAGGTCAAAGCTCAGGGTGTTCTTATCGGAGACATTGCGGATACCGCCGCGCGCGGCCACATGTGTATCGCCCAAGGCGGAAACCGAGAATTTTTTGAGGTCCATGTTATTGGTTCTGCCTGCAACATCGACGTCGAATCGTACTCGTCCCGTGTCGGGCAGGTTAAGCGGCCAGAGTGCAGGTGCTACCAGGTTGACATCGCGCATGCCGACAAACGATTCGGATGTCGTAACGGCAAATTCGAGTTGGTCGAGTTGTTCGGCGATATTAGCGAGTGATGGATAACGTGCCTCCATCGAGAGTCGAAACCGGCTGTTGGGAGTACGAAGGTCGAGGTCTTCGACTTCCGCGTGCACAGAGTCGGCGACGAGTCGTGCAGCCAGGTTATCCAAGCGAAAGCCCCCGGACTCATGGAACGCCAGGCTTTCAACATGAGCGGCATAGTGGGAGGCCGCAACGGATATATCGGTAATGACTGCTTCAACACGTGTGATCCACAGATGATTTGGATCGATACCGGCTACGCGCTCGGTAGTAAAGTCATGAAACTGCACCGCATTTTCCTCCAACGAGAGGCGTCCCAGTGCAAACGACCACGTTCCACCCCCTGTACTCTTTTCACTGGAGGCCTCTGCGGCGTCGAGGGTATCGCTGCGCATGAGTTGGTGGAACGCAAGGAAACTGCGTTCCAGGTGAAATTCATCCGCCGCTATTGCGAGACCTGCCATGTCAACATCGGGGTTGTCCAAGGCTAACTCACCCAGGTCGAGATTGAGCTCACTTCCCGATACGTCATCCCGGTAGCGAACCCGGCTTTCGCTGATGCCGATCGCACCAGCCCGTAGCCTTAGGGGTGTACTGGTGTCTTCATCATCGCTTGCGTTGGCTACTTCGGGAGCAGTTCCCTCCCTCGTCATCACGTCAGCCGACAAACCATCAATGTCGAGGCCGGCGAGGTCAATGATGCCTTCGGTCATGTCGAAGTCGCGTGCCCTGGCCCGTAAACGCTTGAGCGCCACATCCACAAAAACTCCTGAATAGTGGTCATGGTAACGGACATCAATGTTGTCGAGGGTAGTACCCCGAATCGTGAAGTCCCATGGTTTGGATGGGGCATCTTGTGGAGTTTCTTCACCAGCGAGGGAATCCAGGATGAAGCTGAAGTTAAAGGAACCGTCGGCTGCACGCGTGACGTGCCCCTTTATGTCTGTGAGAGTCACGTCGTTAAGCTGGATTCGACGCGAAAGGAGACCTACGAGGTCGGCATCGACCGAGACGCGTCCGGCGTACAGCAGTGTATCCTGTTCCGGGTCGGCCACCATCAGGTTTTCCAGAACAACGCGTTTAGGGAAAGATAATACAAGGCGTTCCAGTGAGATTTCAGCCCCAGTTGTCTCTTTCAGCGAGGCAACGACACGTTGGACGATCTTGTTTTGGACTGCCGGAATCCGGATGATGAGGACAAGCAGCAACAGGAGCGCGATGAGCGTTAGCCACATCCACCCGAAAACGCGAATCGCCTTCAGGACGATTCTCTTGACTGCATTGCGTTTCTGCTGCATGGAAGGGTCTCTCGAAATGGGTTTTTCATACACTCGGGTACAGAGTGTCCGGGAAATTTCGCCCCTTTTCCGCCAATTTTCCGGGTACCACTGTCAAAATTTTGTGGTGCCGAGGGGCGCCTTATCCGGCATCGTCCGTAGGGCGCGGGCTCATTTCATACATCCCAGCCACCTGCTGGGATTGCGACTGCAATTACGTTGCCGGATTTGTGGACATGCAAAAACCTAAGCTCGTTCCTCACACAACACTTCGCCCTAAACGACACTTTGTCGTCGCCTTTAAGCGCTTCATCTGTTTTTCAGGCAGTGCACACAAGGTTCGTAACTCCGGTGCGTTTTGTTCACGTAGTTTAATTTTTCAGGATCCCGCAGCACCTGCATACACCTGCCACACAAGGTGTATCGTCCGCCGGCCGGGGAAGCGAGGGCGGGCTGG
>JAJJPK010000035.1:0-26024 GCA_032907565.1 Cyclobacteriaceae bacterium
TGGGTTATGGGGCAACTCGACAACCCGCAGCAATTCAAAGACTGGCAGCCGGATCCAAAGACCGATCCTTTCATCAACCCTTTTAGCCACGCCTGGCGCGTACGGTATTTCCGCAACGACCCCACGTTCCCGAAGCGGCCGAAAAAGCCATTTACAAATCCCGTGCTGAACCTCGGACCTGATGCCAATGAATATCGCGACAGGAAGACGGGGAAGGTCATGGATGCGGATACTACCGGTGTGCTCGTCGGGACCTTCACGCCTCACAGGTCGCCGCTCGGATTGTTTTTTGACGTCGAAGGCGTCCTTGCAGAAGAATTCAACAAGGATGGCTTCGTTTTGAGTTGGACATTCGGAAAGACCAGCGTGCTGATGCGGCCGTTTACAATGCAAGGAGCGGATCTTATGCATCTCGACCTGGAGTACGATGAAAAGGTCGATAACTACCGCGTTCGCTGTCGACGTATTGTTGAAGGTTTTGAAGGCCCGACCGACGCGGTGATGGTGGGCAATGACGTTTATGTCATCGAAAACAGCAATGACGACGCGCACATCTGGAAGATCACCCTGCCGGCAAAGGCTAAGAAGACACAGGCATCAACCAATTAAATCACGACTATGAATACAAACAGACGATCCGCATTCAAGAAATTTGCACTCGGCATTGCCGGCTTGCTGGGCTTTGGTGCGGCCAAAGCCGCGTCGGCCGATTCGGAAAAAGTGGTTACCGGTGAAATTTACCAGGATGGGCAGATCCCGTTGTTCTCCGGTTCGGTAAAGCATGGCGGACTGGTCTACGTGGCCGGAAAAGGCGCACACTTCGAAGGCGACATCACCGCGCACACGAAGCATGTGCTGGATGAACTTGAAAAGGAGCTTAAAAAGGCGGGTTCATCCATGGAAAAGGTATTAAAAGTCAACGTGTACCTCCACGATCTCGCCGACTATAAGGCCATGAACGAAGCCTACCGCGGACGCTTCGGAAAAAATCCTCCGGTGCGCACAACGGTAGCAGTGTACGGGGGAGTGCCTGGCGATTCCCTTGTAGAAATAGATTGCATCGCTTACGTATAAACAAAATAAGAAAATGGCGAGACGCAGGGACTTGCTGAAGGGATTGGTCACCCTTCCTTTGTTGGGTACGCTGCCCGGCCCCGTGTTGGGAGGCGTATCCTTTGAAAGAGACTACTTCAAGGAACTTGGAGTAAGAACCTTTATCAACGCGGCGGGTACGTATACTGCCTTGACGGGATCGTTGCCGCACCCCGAGGTGATCAAAGCGATCAACTACGCGGCCCTGCAGTATGTTAAGCTGGAGGACCTGCAGGATGCCGTCGGAGAACGCATCGCAGAATTGCTGAAGTGCGAGGCCGCCATGGTTACCACCGGGGCGGCTTCCGCCATTACTTTCGGGACGGCCGCGATCATGACAGGTGGGGATCCCGACAAGGTCAGGCGACTTCCGGCTGATCTAACCGGGATGAAGACGGAAGTCATTATTCAAAAATCCCACCGCATCGGGTACGATCATGCCATCCGCAATTGTGGTGTGAAGATGGTAGAGGTGGAGACGCGAAAGGAGATGGAGGCAGCCATCAACGACAACACCGCCTTGATGTGGTTTCTCAACGCGAATAACTATGAAGGCAAGGTGCAGTGGGAGGAATTCGTTTCCATTGCGAAGAAGGCGGGTATTCCCACGTTCATCGATTGCGCAGCGGATGTACCTCCAACCGAAAACCTGTGGAAGTTCACGGAAATGGGGTTTGATCTCGTATGCTTTTCCGGAGGAAAAGGCTTGCGCGGACCTCAAAGCGCCGGGCTCCTCCTGGGCCGAAAGCAATACATTGATGCTGCGAAGAAAAATGCACCTCCGATAGGCGATGCAATAGGGAGGGGGATGAAAGTCAACAAGGAGGAGATCCTTGGAATGCTCGTTGCGCTCGAGGTATATCTGGCACGCGATGAGAAGGCGGAATGGGATATGTGGGAAAAGCAAGTGAAACTCATTCACGATCATGCCACGTCCGTTCCCGGCGTCACAGCGGAAATCCACGTGCCGAAGCTGGCCAACCACGTACCGTCACTGCGCGTACGTTGGGATGCCAACAAGGTGAAGATCACCGCCGATGATGCAAGGAAAGCCCTTCGCGATGGCCACCCGTCCATTGAGACTGTCGGCGACAAAGAAACCATTGGCATCACCACCTGGATGATGAGCCCCGGCGAGGAGCGCATCGTTGCCAGGCGCCTGAAAGAGGTCCTTCAAGAGGCCGTGGGCTGATTTCCTCCTAACCGTTCTGCAAATGCACTTGTATATATGAATCCATTTTACATACATTTACGTAATTAATGTTCTGATGGAACCGATCACCGATTACCATGAAAGGCACGCACCTGGGAGAATTTGAAGAGCTCGTACTGCTGACGATCGCAGCGTTGGTGAACGACGCGTACAGTGTGGCCATCTGCGATGAGTTAGCAAAGCAAGCCGATCGGCCCGCGAAGCTGGGCGTAGTGCACGCCGTATTGAACAGGCTGGAACGCAAAGGGTATGTAAAGAGCCGATTGGGAGAGGCAACCAGCGTGCGGGGTGGCAAGCGCAAGCGTTACTACACTGTTACCAGCGCCGGTAAAGCCGCGCTAAGAAGAACGAAGGAAGTACGGGACAACCTGTGGAATATCATTCCTGAATTCTCACTGAAGCATCCATGAAGCCGCGACGCGAACCCAAACCCCCGCGATGGGCGCAACGCCTGTTGTCATGGTATTGTCGACAGGAAATCCTGGAGGACCTGGAGGGGGATCTCAATGAGGTGTTCGATCGCAATTGCCGTGCCCACGGCGCGTTTCGTGCAAAGCTCATTTACTGTGTCGACGTCATCAAATTTTGCCGGCCCTATACCGTGAAAAGACCTGACTCAACAACCTTGATGCCCAACTGGGTAATGGCGGGCAGCTACTTCAAGAGCGCAACGCGGAACATCGCGCGTAACAAACTATTCTCAGCGATAAACATCATCGGCTTATCCGTTGGCATGTCTGTTGGTTTACTGCTGATCGGGTTGCTGACTGACATCCGGTCGTACGATCGTTTTCACAAAAACCGCGACCGCATTTATCGTGTGATCAGTCAGTTTCAACGCCATGGAGATAAAGGCGCCCCGTACATGGCGACTACCTCGCCCATCGCTGCACGGGAAATCAAAGAGTCGGTTACAGGGATCGAAGATGTCGCCATTGTGCAAAGGGGTTTTAATGGAGATGTGACCTACGGGGACAAGGTTGTTCCCATGGGGGGATTGATGGCCGATGAATCGTTTTTCCGGGTGTTCTCATTTTCTCTGCTCCATGGTAATCCGGCAACGGCATTGAAGGAGCCCTTCTCCATTGTGCTCACAGAAACATTGGCACACAAACTGTTTGGCGATGAAAACCCCTTAGGAAAGGTTGTTTCCTTCTGGGGCAGGGACTATTCAGTAACAGGCATTGTTCAGGATCCGCCGCAGTTTTCTCATATGGACTTTGATGCCGTCGGTTCAATCAGCACCCGGTCCATTACGGAAAAGGACAGTCCCTATGAATGGCTGTGGGAAAATATATGGAATGCCTATGCGTACGTGCTGTTGCCCGAGAACGCCAATCCCGGTGCATTGCAAAAAAACCTGGACGAACTGTGTCAGCGCAGGGCAAGTACCGTCTCCAATGGTTATTACATTCAGTTGGGCTTACAGCCGATGAAAGACATTGTTGTCGGAAGAAATCTGGGGAACCAGATCGGTCCATACATGGGCAGTACGGTGGTGTGGGTGTTTTTGGGAATGACGATTGTGGTCATCCTTTCGGCGTGCTTCAACTATACGAACCTCTCTATTGCCCGGTCGTTCCGGCGGTTGAAGGAGGTTGGGATCAGAAAGACAATAGGCGCGGGGAAAGGAAATCTCCTCGTCCAGTTCATGACCGAGTCGGTTGTCATCTCCCTGCTGGCACTTGTCTTCGCAGTTGGAATCTTCATCATCATCCGGCCGCACTTCATCAGCATGGAGTACTCACTGCAGCAATTGCTTGTGATGGACCTGTCGCCGCAATTGATCGGTTTATTTGTACTCTTTGCTGTATTTGTCGGTGTGGCGGCAGGGTTCTTCCCGGCACTCTTTTTCGCGCGGCTGAACGCTGTATACTTGTTCAAAGGAGGATCAACGCGTCCACCGTTTCGGGGAATCACGGTGCGAAAAATTCTCGTCGTTTTTCAGTTTGTCATTTCGATCATGTTCATAACGGGTACCGTTATCATATATGATCAATACAAACACTTCCTGGCGTACGATCTGGGATACAATACCGAGAACATCCTGAACATCCGCCTGGGTGATAACAAAGCCCACGTGTTGAAGAATGAACTGGCCAGGTTACCTGAGGTCACGGAGATATCAGAGTCCGAGCTGGTCATGAGCATCGGCAACTATTACTCCGCTTACATGAAAAACCCGGGGGACGCCGGCGACTCTGTCCAGGTCTACTACAATCGGGTTGACGAAAACTTTCTTGCCCTCCATGATTTTAAACTCATTGCAGGCCGGACCTTTACTCCGCGGTCGCCCGGCGATAGTGTCGAGAGAGAAGTGGTTGTAAGTGCCGGTATACTGCGCAGGTTCGATATAGGCGAAGGCGATCCTTCGAAAGCCATCGGTGTGGTTGTCAACGTCCAAAATATCGATCTGGAGATTATTGGTGTGGTCGAGGATTTTCAATACGGTAGAGTCAATAATGGCAGCACCAACGAGGTCGTGTTCCGGCATGCGCTGCCGGGAGAAACGGATTACGTAAATGTGAAACTCGTCACAGACGATCTGCGGACGACCTATGAGAAGATCGAACAGATCTGGAGTGAATTTGATCCCGTTCATCCACTTCAGGCCAAGTTTCTGGATGACCAACTCGAAGAAGCCTTCCGGGGATTTTCTGCCTCAGTTAAGGTCGGCGGTTTCATAGCTATTCTCGTTGTCTGCATCGCAGCGTTGGGTTTGCTTGGCATGGTGATCTATACGGCGGAGACCCGCCTCCGGGAAATGAGCATACGCAAAGTGTTCGGTGCGAGCGAGGCCGGCATCTTGTATCGACTGGCCCGGGGTTTTATCCTCTTGCTTGCCCTTGCCATTGCGATTGCCCTGCCCGCCACGTTCCTCTTCTTCGATCGGATACTCTTACCCGAAATTGCCAACCACGCGCCTATCAAATGGCCTGAGATGGTCTCAGGAGCTGTTATTATCCTTGCGCTCGCAGCCATCATGATCCTTTCGCAAACCGCAAAGGTAGCCCGTGCGAAACCCGCCGATGTGTTGAGGACCGAATAGGTCGCTCGGGAAGATATTCCGCACCCACCATTCAAACTACCTCTTTGCCATCGGATCGTTTTTGTTTTCCCGCTGCTGGATATTTTGATATCTTATGACATTGTAAACCTTCACCCAATAAAAATGGCTGCGTACAAACTTCAAATCAATGGCAAGACCTACGAGGCCGACGTCGATGCTGATACTCCCCTGTTGTGGGTACTGCGCGACAACCTCGGATTGGTAGGCACCAAATACGGTTGTGGGATTGCTCAATGCGGCGCCTGCACTGTGCATCTCAACGGCCGTGCGGTCCGCTCATGCATTCTTCCGGTTTCTGCTATTGGAACCGCAAAGGTCACCACCATAGAAGGATTGTCGGAAAAAGGCGACCACCCGGTTCAGCTGGCATGGGATGAGGTGGATGTGCCTCAATGCGGCTATTGCCAGGCTGGACAGATTATGACGGCTGCTGCCTTGCTTGCCGAAAAGCCCAAGCCAACAGCAACGGAAATCGACAATGCCATGCAGGGTAACCTGTGCCGCTGCGGAACCTATCACCGCATCCGTCAGGCGGTGGAACTGGCCTCTTCTAAACTTAAATAACCCTCACCATGGAGACGATCATAAAAACAAACAGACGCGATTTCCTCAAAATCGCATCGGCCGCCAGTGGTGGTCTCTTGCTTGGATTCTATTGGAATGAGGCAGGAGCTTCAGTAGTTGAGTCCGTCAGCGAGGGTGCCCTTACCGAAGGGGGAGTGACGTTCAACAGCTATCTTACGATATCTCCGGATAACATCGTGACGATATTTTCGCCCAACCCCGAGTTGGGTCAGAACATCAAGACAACATTTCCAATGATCGTAGCCGACGAGCTCGATGCCGACTGGTCGAAGGTGAAGGTAGTCCAGGCCGCGCTCGACACGGAGAAGTACGACCGCCAGGTAACGGGTGGCAGCGGCGCGATTCCCCACTCTTGGGAACGACTGAGAAAAGCCGGTGCAACCGCGCGACACATGCTCGTTGAGGCTGGCGCGAAAAAACTGGGCGTTCCTGCTTCTGAGCTGACGACGGAAAACGGGTTCGTCATTCATAAGAAAAGTGGAAAGAAGCTTAGCTATGGCGAGTTGTCGGCAGAGGCCTCGAAGATTACGCCACCTGAAGAGGTGCGGCTGAAAGATCGCAGCGAGTTCAAGCTGATCGGAAGGCCAGTCCGAAATGTCGACAATTTTGAGATGCTTACCGGCAAGCCACTATACGGGCTTGACGTATATCGCGACGGCATGCTGTTCGCCATGATCCAGCGTCCACCTGCATTTGGTTCATCCATCAAGTCTGTCGACGCGGCAGCAGCGAAAGCTATGCCCGGTATTGTCGATGTCGTGACCTTCAAGAATAATGTAGCCGTAGTCGGCAAGTCGACATGGCAGGTAATGAAAGCCCGGAAAGCCCTTCGCATAGAGTATGAGGATCCGGGTGATCTCGAAAGCACCTCCGATCACGACCGGCTGTTTAAGGAACTCCTCGACAGCAAAGAAGCTGAAGTGAAACGCAAGGATGGCGACGTTGACGCCGCCTTTGCATCAGCAGCAACAAAGATTGTTAAAGAATATCAGTGTCCGTTCCTCGCCCACGCGCCGATGGAACCCATGAACTTCTTTGCCCACGTTCGCGAGGATGGCGTCGAGCTTATCGGCCCCACACAAACACCCAACTCGGCGCGCACACAAGTGGCCGAGTTGCTGGGCATCGCGCCGGAAAAAGTGACGCTCGAGCTTACAAGGCTCGGCGGAGGCTTTGGACGACGCCTGAAGACGGACTTTGCTTTGGAAGCCGCCGAACTTTCCAGCATCGTGAAGGCGCCCATAAAACTGATCTGGACGCGTGAAGACGACATGCAAGGCGGCAGCTACCGGCCAGCGGTACGATATCGCTTCGAAGCGGCGCTGGATGCTAAAGGTAACCTCGTCGGGTATAAGCTGCGCGGTGTCGGCATCAATGCGGGTAACACCACCCGGGAACATAATTTTCCATCGGGTGCAGTTGACAACGTCCTCATTGAAACCATCGAGCATCAGTCGCCCATCACGACCGGTGCATGGCGCGCGCCGATCACGAACTTCCTGGCGTATGCCGAGCAGTCCTTCCTCGACGAGGTGGCGATGGCTGCGAAGAAGGACCCGGTACAATTCCGCCTCGAGCTCCTGGAAAGGGCCAGGCAAAATCCGGTCGGGCGTCTTGGATATGATGCTGATCGTATGATCGGTGTCATTAAGTTGGCGGCTGAGAAAAGTGGGTGGGGAAAAAAACGCGATGTTGCGCAAGGCTTCAGCGTATACTTCTCGCATAGGTCGTATGTAGCCCAGGTAGCTGAAGTGATAAGAAAGAACAACCAGCCGGTTCTGCATAAAATCTATGCTGGTGTCGACTGTGGGATCGTCGTCAACGAAAGCGGCGCACGTCAGCAGGTCACCGGCGGCATTGTCGATGGCCTTGGCCACGCGCTCTACGGTAACCTGACGTTCCGAAATGGAGAGGCCGAGCAAAAGAACTTTGACTCCTACCGTCTTATCC
The DNA here is from genome assembly GCA_032907565.1 of Cyclobacteriaceae bacterium. Taxonomy (GTDB): domain Bacteria; phylum Bacteroidota; class Bacteroidia; order Cytophagales; family Cyclobacteriaceae; genus ZC4RG29. Next base: position 7,911 of record JAJJPK010000035.1, read on the forward strand.
GCATGAAGGAAGTGCCGGAGGTTGAAGTTCACTTTGTCGACAACGGTATCAGCCCGACAGGACTTGGTGAGCCCGCGCTTCCGCCAACCGGTGGGGCCGTCGCCAACGCGTTCTTCAAAGCCACCGGAAAGAGGCTCTATCGCCAACCATTCATGCAGCAACCAGAGATGGAGGGCGTTCGCTTGGATCAACGAATGTAATAATAGTCGCAGATGCAGACGCAGTCGCAGTAGCCCATTGCAACTGCCTCTGCAACTGCTACTGCTACTGTAACCTTCGAGCAAGAAATTGCGACTAAGGGAAAAACCGTTCCCTATGATTCGCAATTACCTGCTCATCCTTCTTCGCAATTTCCGGCGAAACAAAGTTTTCATTTCCATAAACGTGCTGGGCATGGCTATCGCTATCGCCTGCTGCATTGTAGCGTGGTTTAATTGGCAGTTCAGTGCCGAATTCGATTCCCATCACGTCAACCGAAACGTTATCTATCGTGTCCAGGCCTGGCAGACGACCCACGGCGAGCAAAACCGCTACGCGGTTGTTCCTAACGCATTGGCTGGCATGGTGCGGCAGAATATTGGCGATGTCGACGAGGTCGTTCGATATACTACTGCATCGGGAAACATTCGGATCGGGGACGAGCTTTTCAACGCAAGCATTTCGTACGCCGACCCCGCGTTCTTCGATCTGTTCACCTTCACAGCAAAGAGCGGGACGCTTTCCTTGCATGACCGAAGTACCATCCTTATCAGCGATGAACTTGCGAAAAAATGTTTTGACCGAGAGGATGTCGCGGGGCTGCAGATTACCCAGGTTAACCAGGGTGAACTGAAGGAATACACTATTGGCGGCATTTTTGAAAAGCAGCCACTCAATTCAAGCTTTGGATTTGAGGCGATCACCTTGTGGGACAACTACTGGGACACTACGCCTGAAAGGATCGCCCAGGACAACAGTTGGGAAGCTTCAAGTACGCTCTTCCTGAAAATCGAAGATCCGCAGCGCGTTGACGCTGTTACAAAACAACTGCAGCGGTATATCGAACCGCAGAACCTGGCGCGGGAAGACCTTCAACTCAGCGAGTACTACCTGCAAGGCTTCGAAACGCTAGCCGCAAACTTTTTCGGCGATACCTGGCTTGAGGGTGAACAGCTGCGTTGGGGATTTCCGCCCTCGGCTGTATTGGGTCCGGGCATTATGGCTATTTTCCTTCTGTTGGTGGCGTGCTTCAACTTCACGAATACATCTATGGCCGTATCCGGAAGGCGCCTTAAGGAAATAGGGATACGAAAGGCCATGGGCGGACAACGCAGGCAGCTCATAGCTCAATTCCTCGGGGAAAGCATTGTGCTTTGTTCGGCAGCGTTGGTGCTGGGCATGATTCTCGCTGAGATTCTCGCCCCGCTTTACAGTACTTTGTGGGAAGGGATAAATATATCCATACAGTATCTGGACAGTCCCTGGTTCATTACTTTTCTCGTTGGACTCGTCATCGTGACGGCAATCATCGGAGGTGGGTACCCTGCATTGTATGTGTCGGCGTTCCGGCCTGTTTCCATTCTGAAAGGAAAGCTGAAATTTGGCGGCACGACGAAACTGACTCGCGTTCTCCTCACGCTGCAATTTGCGATCTCAGTATTGTGCATTGTCGCATCAATTGCATACCTGCGCAATGCGATCTACCAGCGGAACTATGATCTGGGTTACGCGACAAGCGGAGTCATCCTCGCCCCGGTAAACGGCGAGGCTGAATTCGAAACATTCCGAAATGAACTGGCGAATGACGTAAGAATTGAGGCGATCGCAGGTTCAGGAGGACACCTTTCCGATCACTACTACAGAGTGCCCGTTGAATATGAACGTGTTGAACACTTCGTTGAGGTAATTGATGTCGGCGACGGTTATCTCGAAGCGATGGACGTCGAGGTATTGGAAGGCAGGAATTTCGTAGTTGACTCTGAGAACGACAGGAAGGAATCCGTCCTGGTATCCAGGAAATTTGTCAGCAAATTCGGGTGGACCGACAATCCGATTGGAAAGCGGATCGTAGTGGCAGACACGCTGGCGTTGTACATCGTCGGCGTGGTAAACGACATCTATACCGACGGGTTTTGGAAGGAAGTGGCGCCTGTAATGCTCCGTTATGTCGCTCCGGAGAAGTACAACTACCTGATCGCAAAGACGTCACCTGAAAACCTGCTTGCTGTAAACGATGCTATGAAAGATGCCTGGAGGAAGGTGTCGCCCAATACGCTATATAAAGGCATTCCTTACGACGGAAATCTCAGGGCCAGCGAGACCATAAATGGAAATGTTGTAACGATTTTCTCTTTCCTTGGTGCGATTGCCGTTTTAATGTCCGCCACTGGACTGTTCGCCATGGTCTCTCTTAACATCCTCCGGAAGATGAAGGAGATTGGTGTACGAAAAGTATTTGGAGCGTCTGCTGCCAACGTTATCCGAGTTGTCGGGCTCGAATTCCTGATCATCATGATGATTGCCGCTACGCTGGGTGGAACATTGGGCTTCCTCGCTATCGATGGTATGATGAATGCCGTATGGGCGTACTACCAGAAGATCGATGCCATCACATTGCTGGTAGCCACGGGTTTGCTTTTCGCGGTAGCGATTCTGTCGGCGGGCCACAAAACCCTCAGTGCGTTGCATGTGAACCCGGTTCAGATTCTTCGTGACGAATAGCGTGTGTACTTGGTGTGTATTCCCCACACCGGCCGCTGGTGAAATATCCTGCTCCTCTGCTAATCGGTATGGCGGCATTTGCTATTTTGTGCGCAAGCTAGATCCTGGAAATGCTGAAAATCGTATTGGGCTTGTGCGCGGTGTACCTTCTGACGGCCGGTACGGTTGTTTTTGCCCAAAAGGTGAACAGCCATTTTCAACTTCACATCAAAAAAGCATCGTCGCCCATCCGCATCGACGGCGTAATGGACGAAGCCGCCTGGGAAGAGGCGGAAGTTGCATCCGACTTCTATATGGTGTTACCGATGGACACCAGCAAGGCGGAAGTCCGTACCGACGTCCGGATGACATACGACGATCACAACCTCTACCTGATGGCAACCTGCTTCCACAAGGTGCCCGGACGGTTCATCGTAGAGTCTCTCAAGCGGGACTTTATTTTTGGCAACAACGACAACTTTCTGGTATTTATCGATCCGTTTGACGACCAAACCAACGGCTTTTCGTTTGGAGCCAATGCCGCCGGAGCGCAGTGGGATGGCATCATGTATGAAGGCTCAAAGGTAGATCTGAGTTGGGACAACAAGTGGAGTTCGGAAGTTAAGGGATATGACGACCGCTACATCTTCGAGATGGCCATTCCCTTCAAGACGATCCGATACAAGAAGGGTATTACCCAGTGGGGGATCAATTTCAGTAGACTAGATTTGAAAACTACGGAAAAGTCGAGCTGGACTCCCGTGCCCCGCCAGTTTCCCACGGCCGCACTCGCTTACACCGGCACGCTGGTGTGGGATGTGCCGCCGCCGGAAGCCGGATCAAACATATCCCTGATACCCTATGCCCTGGGAGGCGTGACGCGTGATTTCGAAAACAACACGCCGCGAGAATACCGGCATGAGTTCGGCGGCGACGCAAAGATCGCCGTGACCTCGTCGCTCAACCTCGACCTCACCAGTAACCCGGATTTTTCCCAGGTGGATGTAGACGACCAGGTTACCAATCTCGACCGGTTTGAATTGTTCTTTCCCGAGAAGCGTCAATTCTTTCTTGAGAACGGCGACCTCTTTGCCAACTTCGGATATGAGAATATCCGACCGTTCTTTTCACGGCGGATAGGACTTGGCGTTCCAATCCGCTTTGGTGCACGGTTGAGTGGAAAGATCAACGCGGATTGGCGGATCGGTGCGATGGACATGCAGACCGATGCGGTTGATTCGGTAGGACTCCCGTCTCAGAATTTCGCTGTTGTTGCAATACAACGGAGGGTGTTTGCACGATCGAATGTTGGCGTTTTTTTTATCAACAAAGAATCACTCGATTATGAGCCTTCCGATCATCCGACCGTGTCTGAATACAACCGAACCATTGGCGTCGAGTACAACCTGGCATCGGCAGATAACATCTGGACGGGTAAGGCGCTTGTATTTAAGTCGGTGACTCCAGGGGCCCGCGGGCGGGACATCACGCACGCCGCGAACCTTCGCTATGCCACGCGCAAGTGGGACGTCCTCTGGCAACACGAATATGTCGGGGAAAATTTTAATGCCGAAGTGGGGTATGTTCCGCGGCGCGGTTATGTGCGGCTTAATCCCGCGATTATGCGCAACTTCTTTCCCCACAGTGGGAAAATCCTGAGCCATTCGCTTCAGGTGTTAAACTCGACATACTTCGATAGCGACATGCATCAAACCGACTATCGAAATGAAGTCTCGTACACTGCTACATTTCGCAGCAGGAGTATGATGAGCGCCTGGGCGTCACCCAACTATGTCAAGTTGCTTGCGCCGTTCGACCCGACGAACACCGGTGGTGATACGCTCGCAACAGGTACTGAATACCGGTGGATGGAATATGGCCTGGAGTATGTGTCCAAACCGCAGTCGTTGCTCACCTATGCCGCCACGGTGCAGGCGGGTGGTTTTTTCAACGGGGAACGGATTCGGGTTACCGCTGAAGCGGCGTACCGGTTCCAGCCGTATGTCCGGATCGGCATCAGTTCCACCTACAACCACATTATCCTTCCAGAGCCGATGGAAAGTCGCGAACTATGGCTCGTTGGTCCTCGCCTGGATGTAACGATGACGAACAAACTGTTCTTTACGGCGTTTGCCCAGTACAACGAACAGATGGACAATTTTAACCTCAATACCCGCTTTCAGTGGCGCTACCGGCCGGCGTCGGATTTCTTCATCGTCTACACCGACAACTACTTTCCCGGAGGCCTCGCGCGAAACCGGTCGCTCGTAATCAAGCTTACCTATTGGTGGAACATTTGAAGAACTAATCCGCCCTGAAAATCATTTTAATAGGTAGTTCATTTCGAGGACTAAAAGTTAACTTTTGATACAGTTGCCCCGACGACACTGACGGGGCAGGAGGTAACGATGCCGCAACCGGGACGGCCAATAGCCGCCCGGGCGGTGTTCGAACAGCCAGGCTAACGCTATGGAGTACATTGATTATTACAAGGTATTAGGCGTAAGTAAAGACGCGACGGAAAAGGAAATCCGGGACGCATACAGGAGACTTGCGCGCAAATACCATCCCGACTTAAACCCCAACGACGAAGAAGCTAAGACCAAGTTTCAACAGATCAATGAAGCCCACGAGGTGCTCAGCGATCCGGAGAAAAGAAAGAAGTACGACCAGTACGGCAAGGATTGGAAACACGCAGAGGCCTTCGAAAGTGCGAGGGCCAGCGGGGGAGGAGGGTTCGCAGGGCAGGAGACGTTCACGGGTGGCTTTGATGACGGCGGCTTTTCCGATTTCTTCGAGTTCCTTTTTGGAAGTCGCGGACCCCGCGGTTTTGGAGGCGCAGCCCGTTTTCGTGGTGAGGACCTTCACGCCACGCTGACGTTGGGCCTTCGCCAGGCGGCGGAAACGCATAAACAGACGCTGGATATCAATGGCAAAAAAATACGCATCACGATACCAGCTGGTATCGAAAATGGGCAGACCATCAAGATCAGCGGTCACGGAGGCCCTGGTGTAAACGGTGGACCAAACGGCGACCTCTATATCACCTTTAACATCCTCGAAGACCCGGTATTCAAACGGGATGGTGCGGATTTGTATGTAGACAGGGAAATCGACTTGTACACAGCCGTGTTGGGAGGTGAGGTGACGTTGGATGGCTTCAGAGGCAAGGTGAAGGTGCGCGTTCCGCCCGGCACGCAGCCCGGCACACGAGTTAGGTTGAAGGGCCAGGGCTTTCCTCGTTATAAGCAGGAAGGTTTTGGTGATCTTTACGTGACATGGTCGGTAAAGCTCCCGACTTCGCTCACGGACAGAGAAAAGCAGTTGTTCATGGAATTGTCGAAACTCAGATCCTGATCTCATGAAACAGGAAGATTTGATTTCAGTAGGCGAATTTTGCAGACACTATTCTGTAGAACTTGCGTTCGTCCGCGCGCTTCACAAAGCCCAACTCATCGAGGTGGTTGCCATCAGTGACGAAATGTACGTCCACCACGATCAACTGCCTCACCTCGAGCGCCTGGCACGCTTCCACTACGACCTCGACATCAATCTCGAAGGCATCGAAGTGATCACCCGACTTCTTGAAAGGATCGATACCATGCAGCGTGAGATTGTCGCCTTGAGGAACAAATTGCGGCTCTATGGAATGAGCGAATAGCGAGAAAGGGTTGATGCGTTGAATAGTGAACGCCCTATCAACGCCTGTGACCCATGAATTAATTGCGACCCCTCTAAGTATGTACTACCAATCATGCTACTGCTTACTAGGTAGATACCGAAACATCAACACTTCAACACTTCAACTCATCAACACGGCACTTCCCCCTTACTGGGGTATTGCTCCACCATTGCCAATTCGATACCTTTTGTCTCTCAGCGAACTATTAACCTAAACCACCTTTATCATGAAAAAGCTTTTTACTCTGCTCATGAGCCTGGCGGCGGTGACTGCCTGGAGCCAGGGCGTGATTACTACGCCGCGTAACGCGAGCCCGGCCGCGAGCGTCTCGCAAACAGTCGGGATTTCTACGATCACGGTTTCATATTCCCGTCCGGCCGTAAATGGTAGGGAAATATGGGGAAAGCTCGTACCCTACGGCTACAACGTTGAGGGTTTCGGCTCGCAACACCCGGCACCCTGGAGGGCCGGCGCCAATGAAAACACCGTTCTCACCCTTTCACACGAAGCCAGGATTCAAGGCCAGACGGTTCCGGCGGGCAGCTACGGGTTGTTCTTCGTTATCAATGAAGACAATACCGGGGAACTTGTTCTCTCAAAGGACTACAAAGCGTGGGGCAACTACTGGTACGACCCCGCGCACGATCAATTGCGGGCACCGATAACCATTCGCGAACATCCGATGACGGAGCGGCTGACGTATGAATTCATCAACCTGGATAAGACCAGCTCGGAGCTCGTGCTGAACTGGGAGAAAAAACAATTGCCGGTGAAGATTGAATTCGCTGTTGACGATATCGTCATGGCCAACGCACGCGATGAACTCTCCAACGTTGTTGGATTCACCTGGCAAGGTTATGCCAGCGCCGCTAACTACGCGCTTCAAAACAAGACACATCTGGAAGAAGGTCTTGAATGGATCGATCGCGCATTGGCAGGTATGCGGAATTTTACAACCTTAAATACCAAGGCTGGCCTCATGGAAGCACTGGGACGCACTGAAGAAGTACCGAAGCTGAGAGAAGAAGCGCTTGCATTAGCAACAGAGAATGAATTAAACAACTACGGGTATCAACTTCTCAACCAGGGCAAGCAAGATGAAGCGATCCGTATCTTCAAGCTCAACACACAGCGTTTCCCCAAGAGCGCAAATGTATGGGACAGCCTCGGCGAAGCCCTGGTGATGAAAGGGGACGAAAAAAATGCGGTGAAGAATTTCAAGAAGGCCCTTTCGATGAATCCTCCGGAAAACGTGCGCGCCAATTCAGAGAAGTATTTGAAGCAGTTGGGAGCGCTTTAACGTGCTTAAGTATTTATGTTTTTACGTGTTTAGGTGTTTACGTGCTTACGTGTTTACGTTGTCCTCGAATTGCATTCCGGGCGAAATTCGAGGCGATAGACCAACGTAAACACGTGAAAACATAAGCACGTAAACACTTAATTTCTATAATCCAGCGCCGGCGCTCTATCTCCAAGGAGCGCTTCATACTTATAGTCTCCTGTCGAGGTGGTGTGTTCTTTCTTTGCCTCGATGAGGACCTGGGGTTGCGTGTAGAGGTCTACGGCCGTGAGCGCCATTGTCCGTGCGGCGACGATCATGCCCTTGATGCCAATAGACGTCCCGCCGCACGCCACGGCCTGCCAGCTGTGTGCAGGTGTGCCAGGCACCCACGTGGCAACGCGAATGCCTACGGTGGGTACGGCATAACTGACGTCACCGACATCCGTGGATCCTATTCCGGCAGTGCGTTCTTCATCAAATGGAACGATGGTCGCGGCCCTTGTGAGATCCGGACGTGAAGTGAGGGTTTCCTGGATCTTTTTTCCAAACGCGATCTCTTCTGCAGTGTATTGTATTCCACCCACGCGTTCGAGGTTGGTCTGAGCGACGCGTGCGAGCGTTTTGTTAATAAGCAGATCATGCGTGCCGCCGATGATCTCATAGTCCGTTTTGGTACCGGTGCCTAATGCTGCGCCTTCAGCTGCCGCCTCGACGCGTGTAAAAAGATCCTTCACCATCTCCTTGTCGGGATGGCGAACATAATAGTAGACTTCCGCGAAGTCGGGTACCACGTTCGGCGCTGTGCCTCCCCGCGTGATGATATAATGCATGCGCGCTTCCTGGGGCATGTGTTCCCTCATGAGGTTGGTCATGAAGTTCATGGCTTCGACACCGTCCAACGCCGACCTGCCTTGTTCAGGCGCGCTGGAAGCGTGAGAGGCAACGCCATAGAAGCGGAACTTGGCCGACTTGTTAGCGAGGGCGCTGGTAAGCGTCACTTCATTGCGGTCGCCGGGATGCCAATGGATAACAGCATCAAGCCCGTCGAACAATCCCGCCCGGACCATATATACCTTTCCGCTTCCTCCTTCTTCAGCTGGGCAGCCGAAGAGTTTTATCGTGCCGGGGATGCGGCCCTGTTCAATTTGATCTTTTATAGCGATAGCAGCCGCTACTGATGCCGTCCCAAACAGGTGATGGCCACATGCATGACCTGCACCAGCTCCTTCGATGGGTCGCCTTTCCGGCACGGCCATTTGCGACAAGCCGGGCAGTGCATCGTACTCGGCAAGGATACCGATGGATGGGGCTCCTGATCCATATTCTGCGACAAAGGCAGTAGGTATGCCAGCCACACCACTCGTTACGCGGAAGCCGTGTGACCGCAGGGTTTCTTGTAGCAAGGCGGCGCTGCGTTCCTCCTTGTACCCGACCTCCGCAAACTCCCAGATCTTCAGCGCCATGGTTTCGTACGCATCCCGGCTGTCCAGTATGTTCTGGCTGACCTGTTCCTTCATTCGTTCCACTGTTTTTCTGCTTTGAGACAGCGCTGGGCACGCCATTGCGATGCAAATAGTCAGTAAGAGGAAATGTTTCATGTCGTCAGATATTCAAAGACTTTCAAGATTTCGGAGGGAAGTTATGGAAATATGCCATGGGGTGCATCATAGGTGCAAAACCTAATCGCTATGAAGAAAACCTTTACCATCACATTGATGGCGGTTTGCATTTGCGCGGCCGCCCAGGAAAAGACGCGAAACATAGCGGCAGATATCCGGGCCGTTACTGTATTTCTCGAAGGTGCGCAAGTGAGCCGGAAAACTTCGGTGAACCTGGAGCCGGGCGTAACGACCTTGTCGTTGTCGGGAATTGCACCCGGCATCAGGGAACAAAGCATCCAGGTAAGCATCACGGCTCCCGCGAAGATCATGTCGGTTTCTTTTAACGTAAACTATCTCGACGAGCTTCAAAAGCCTGAAAAGGTCCGGTTACTGGAAGAGGAACAGAAGCGCCTCAAGAGACTTATCGACCATGAAACAGCTTTGCAGGCGGTGTATCATGAGGAGCAGGAGATTCTGAAGACCAACAAATCCATTGGGGGCACGCAGGAGGGTGTTCAAATAACTGAGCTTAGAACCGCAATGAATTATTTCCGCGAGCGCCTCCTGGAAATCAATGGCAACCTCGAGGAGAGCAGGCGACGCGAGGAAGGTCACCGGGAAAATCTCGCGCGCGCCGAGGCGCAACTAAAGGAACTGAACGCGGTCAAACCGCAGCCTTCGGGTGAGATTGTAGTAAAGGTGACCTCGCCGGTAAAGATGTCGGCCGACATGCAGGTTCAATATCTTGTTGACAATGCGAGGTGGTATCCTTCATACGACATTCGTGCTGTCGATGTAAGGTCGCCCATCAGCGTCACGTACAAGGCGAACATTTCACAGCAGTCGGGCGAGGACTGGAAAAACGTCACACTCACCGTGTCCTCTGCGAATCCGTTCATCGTTGGAGCGAGACCCGTGGTTACCCCCTGGATTCTAGGTTTCAACAATACGGTGTCCCTGCAGCTTAGGGGATTGGTTTCGGGAGTGTCTGCAATTTACGGTTCCAGGGCGCCAGAAGTCGTAGGACGGGTTAGGGACTCGAACGGCATGGGGATTCCAGGCGCCAATGTCGTGGTGAAGGGAACTTCAATGGGCACAACTACGGACGCGGATGGCAATTTCTCTATAGCATTACCAGCCAATGCGCAGGAGCTCGTCGTTTCCTTTGTGGGCTACGCCACGCAAGAAGTGTTGCTTGCCGGCCAACGCTATCTCGACATCCAGTTGAATGAAGATATCACCAGTTTGCAGGAAGTGGTCAACCTGGGCTATGGCTTGAGTTCCGCGAGGTCGGGCTACTCGTCATCTTACGTCGCGCGCGAAAAGAAAGTGCTCATGGCAACGCCGGTGGTGCGACAGACAGACGTGGAGTTCACGGTTCAGGAACCTGTCACCATCCGGTCGGATGGGGAAGTGCGTACTACTGAAATGGTGGCTTACGACCTGGATGCAGAATTCGAATACTATTGCGCGCCGAAACTCAGCAAAGAAGCTTTCCTCACTGCCAGGATTACCGACTGGGATGAATTTAACTTCCTGGATGGAGAAGCCAGCCTCTTCTTCGAAGGCAAATACATCGGCAAGTCGCTGATCGATTCGCGCAACACAAAAGATACCCTTATGCTTTCCCTGGGTCGGGATGCCGGTATTGTAATCGAGCGGGAAAAGATTCGCGACCTTTCGTCGAAGCAATTTCTCGGGTCGAATAGCAAGGTGGTGATGGCGTACGAAATATCCGTCCGCAATAAAAAGGCGGAGGACATAACCCTCGTCATTGAGGACCAACTTCCCATTCCGAACACGCGATCTATCAACATCGACATTCTGGAACTCTCCAATGGTGAACACAATGAGGAGACCGGCCTGGTGAAATGGAAGCAGCGGATTTCTGCGGGCAGTAACCATTCTGTGAGGTTTGCGTACGCAGTGCGGTATCCCAAATACAGTGCGATCGTACTTGAATAAACTGGCGTTTGGCAAAGCGATGGATTCGGTTAGATTTGTGTATTACTCTCTCTTAGAATCCTATGACAACCCGAACCTACATTACCCTGCTGATCCCGATCCTTTACATCGCCGCTTGCCAAACGAAGAAGACCGGTGTGCCTTCCGCGGAGGACAGGCTTGCCCTTGCCGATACGATGGAACATTTGATTCGCACGGGAACGCTGGAGAAATGGTATCCGCAAGCCGTCGATACGGTATATGGTGGATTCCTCAGCGGATTTTCGCACGACTTCAAGCCGATAGGTAGTCAGGACAAGTTTATTGTCACCCAGGCACGTCATACGTGGACAAACGCGAAGGCCTCACAGCGCTATCCCGAAGTGGCACATTACCGGGCGAGCGCCGAGCACGGCTTTCGCTTTCTCCGCGACGTGATGTGGGATAAACAATATGGAGGCTTTCACACGTTGCTCGACCGCCAGGGAAACGTGAAGGCCGAAGGAGGGAGGGAGATTAAGACAGCATACGGAAATGCGTTCGGTATCTATGCGCTGGCGGCCTATTTCGCCGCAACCAACGACTCCGCTGCGCTTGACCTGGCCAAAGAGGCGTTTCTTTGGTTGGAGCGTCACAGCCACGATCCGGTGTATAAAGGATACTTTCAGCACCTTGAGGCAGACGGTACGGTTGTGACGCGTCCCGAGACGGTGGAGTCAACCGCCGAGACGGGGTATAAGGACCAAAACAGCTCCATTCACCTCCTGGAAGCCTTTACGGAACTCTACCAGGTGTGGCCCGACAGCCTCCTGCGGGAACGGCTGGCGGAAATGCTGTACCTTATACGCGACACCATCGTCACCCCGAAAGGATATCTGACGCTTTTTCTTACGCCCGACTGGAAACCGATATCCTTCCGCGACTCCACGGAACAGGTGATCATGGAACACCACAGACTCGATCACGTCTCTTTCGGCCACGATGTCGAAACTGCCTACCTCATGCTCGAAGCGTCGCACGTGCTCGGCCTGGAAAACGATGAGCAAACGCGCACGGTATCCAAACGCATGGTCGATCACGCTTTGCAGAACGGATGGGACGAAGACGTGGGTGGATTCTATGATGAGGGCTACTATTTCCGCGACGCCGACACCATCCGCATCATTCGCGATACAAAGAACTGGTGGGCTCAGGCAGAAGGACTTAATACGCTGCTCATGATGTCCGAACTCTATCCGAACGACCCGCTCAACTATTACGAAAAGTTCTACAAACTCTGGCGCTACGTCGACACGTACCTCATTGACCACGAGCACGGCGACTGGTACTCAGGCGGCATCGACAAACAACCGGAATACCGTACTGCCCCCAAAGGCGGGATTTGGAAAGGAAACTATCACCAGTACAGAGGCGTGACACACTGCGTGGATCGGTTGAGAGGGAGAGTGAGTAGCGAGAGATTGTAATAAAAAGTAAAAGTAACTTAAGTCCGCTTCCAGTTCCCCAAACTCTCATACAAAATCCCCGCCGCCAGCCGGGCTGTATGATTATCAATATCAAACGCAGGATTGAGTTCTGCGATGTCCATACAAACTACTTTTCCGGTTGAAATTACTTGATGCACAATCTCCAACACCTCTGCAGGCGTCCAACCGAACGGTGCAGGTGCACTTACGCCGGGCGCGTAAGCCTGATTGATCACGTCCAGGTCTAACGACAGGTAAACGCTGTCAACTCGGGAAACAAACTCATCGATTGCCGCACGCCGCGCCGAGGCAGGTTCGCGTCTTGATTTCCAAACCGCTTCCAGTTCGCGTGCAGTGTTAAAGAGAGCTACATGGTTGGCGCTTTCCTCGATGCCGAGCACGAGGTAGTGAAATGGCGCGTTCTGTTTCTTCAGCGCCTCGCTTATTTGCAGGAAGGGCGTTCCCGAATTTCCTTCGCCCTCGTATTGTCGCAGGTCGAAGTGGGCATCAACGTTTATGATTCCCAGCGAGTGGCTCCTGGCCATCACAAAAGGATTGATGCCGAGGAACGTACCATAAGCAATTTCATGTCCACCGCCAATAACCAACGGTCGGTACCCTGCGGTAAGAAGCTGATGCACCTTACCACCGAGCATAGCTTGAGCCGCCTCCATTTTCTGTCCGGCGCAGATAACATCGCCGGCATCGTACAACAGTACGTCGTCCCAATGAAATGCCAGGTTGCAAAGCGCCTTACGAACAGCGGCCGGTCCCTCACGCGCCCCTGTTCGTCCAAGGTTTCGACGTACCCCTTCGTCACAACAAAAGCCCAGGAGGGCATAGCATGTTGTACCTGACCTCGCGGGAGGTACGTCGTCGGACAGGTCGAGGGGTTGCATGACGGTGTGCCATCGCTGGGTGTTAGTGCTTCTTGGCTGGTCGACGCGACCAGTCCAGCGTGACATGTCTGGTGCCTGATACATGATCGCAAGTTATCGTGATGTCGAGACTTCCTGTCCGGCGACCCACACGCGGGAAGGTTTGAGCTTACCCTGGTGGTACAGGATTTCGCGAAAATCATCAACAGGGAAGGTGATGAAGTCGGCTCGCTTTCCCGCTTCCAGTGTTCCCCTGTCGTCCAATCCTAGCGCGCGTGCAGCGCGGCAAGTGAGCGCGCTCAGAGTTTCGGCGTTGGAAAGTTTTTGCTGTGCCGAAAGCACTGATGCCTGCATGAGCAGGTCGCCCATCGGCGCTGACCCAGGATTCCAGTCGCTGGCAATAACCAGCGAACAACCATGGTCCAGAATTTTTCGCGCGGGAGCGAAGTGCATTCCCAGACCAAGTGACGCTCCGGGAAGGACCGTGGCGATGACGTTTGATGCGGCGAGTGCTTTGATTTCCGCGTGGCCTGATGATTCGAGGTGATCCGCACTGACGGCGCCGACTTCTACGGCTACATGGCTTCCGCCTGTCGTAAACTGGTCGGCGTGTACCACCGCATCGTATCCCATAGACGTGGCGCGCTTGAGGAAGGGCGCTGCCAGCGCGGCGGGAAAGGCCGACGGCTCCACGAAGATGTCGACCCGTTTAGCAAGCGCTTCACGAGCTACAATGGGTAGCAGTTCGGCAACAACATGGTCCAGGTATTCCCCCGCAGACGGAAACTCGGGAGGGGTGACGTGCGCGGCCAGGCAAGTGGGTATGAGACTTACCGGCTGCAGTTGTGCCGCATCGCGGATGGCGCGAAGCATTTTCAATTCATGGGCTACCGACAATCCGTATCCGGATTTGATCTCGCAGGTAGTCACGCCCTCCGACAAGTGCCGCGTCAGTCGGCGAAGCAGCAGGTCGAGAAGCGTGGCAGCGTCGCTGTCGCGTGTCTTTTGCACAGTATCCATAATGCCCCCGCCGGCCTCGAGAATTTCCTGGTACGTTTTTCCGGAAATTCTCTGGCTGTAATCGGCAGCCCTGGATCCCGCGAAGCAAAGGTGTGTATGTGTGTCAATCAAACCGGGAATGACAACGCAGGGGTTGCCGGTTTCAACCGGAGTGCCTGAGTCCTTCAGTGCTGCGAAGGTGTCTACAGCCACGATGCGATCACCTTCGAGAAGTAACCCTGCATTTGGTATGACCTCCAGGGCAGCATCGGGTACGGCGCCCTTCTCAGGAATCGACGCCATGGTGATCAGTTGGGAAATCGGGCCGTAGAGAATAGGGCTCATGTTAAACCTGTTGCGGGCCGGATTGGTGATGCAGTTGCCACGCTTCGTCGAGGACCTCCGCGATATGCATCACCTTTACTCCAAGTTTGCGGCGACGGATAATGCCTTCGAGATGCATAAGGCAAGACATATCAGTTCCGGTGATGATTTCTGCGCCGTGACTTACATGATCGTCTATGCGATCTTCACCCATCCGCACGGAGACCGCCTCTTCGGTTACCGCGAACGTACCGCCGAAGCCACAGCATTCATCAGGCCGGTCGAGCTCCACCAGTTGAATATCCTTTACTTTTTGCAGGAGGCTCAGTGGTTTGTTGTAGTCGGGTTCATTGAGCTCCGACGCACGGCTGAGTCGCAACCCACGGATACCGTGACATCCGGAATGTAGACCCACTTTGTAAGGGAAACGACACCCATTGCTTTGATACCCTACTACATCTGTGAGGAACTCACAAAACTCGTACAGCGATGACCGGATCTTTTCTGCCGTGTCCGAGTCGGTGTAATGTGTGATATGATCCTTCACGTGCAGTACACAACTTCCGGAAGGGGCAACGATGAAATCGTACTTGGAGAAATTCTCAGCGAACAGCCGCAACGCATCGCCACCATAGGCGGCAAAGCCAGCGTTAGCGACGGGCTGACCACAGCAGGTCTGGCGGAGCGGGTAGTCTGCTTCAATGCCCAACCGGCGGAGCACTTCATAGGTGGCGATCCCCGTTCTGGGATAAAACTGATCGATATAACAGGGAATAAATAATCCGACATTCATAGCATCCTCAATATGCGACCAATCCACCCAATCCTCCTAATCCTTCAAATCCCATCCATCCTATCCTATGCATCCTAGTCCATCCTAGTCTTAAACATACGCCGGATATCCGTCACGTTGTACTATTTATACCAAAATCTGGAATGTGAGCAATCGATTGCTCTACGGCGATTCGGCGGTGGGCTTATCGGCACACCGCACGCTATATACTTAAACCCCGATCAGGGTTTGATTTATCAGTACAGAACAGGATACAAAACCTTCCGTATCGGGATAATTTTGTCCACTTTGGATTATTCAGATGATTTACTTCTTTTTTATCTAGAACACACTCCGAATACGACATGCAGTTAGCAACGAAAATGTTTCAGTACGTAGACTACCTTTGGGACAAGGACAAGGAAGCGGCGCTTGGTGACGATGAGATAGCCTTGCTCATATACCGTTCCAATATCCTGGGCGCTGATTTGCGCATTACGAATTACGGCGGCGGCAACACCAGTTGCAAGACCACGGAAAGCGATCCCTTAACGGGGAAGCCGGTAGAGGTCATGTGGGTGAAGGGTTCAGGAGGAGATATTGGTACGCTCACGCGTAAAGGCCTGGCCGGCCTCTATCTGGACAAACTGCGCTCACTCAAGAACGTTTACCGGGGGCTGGAATTTGAAGATGAGATGGTGAACCTGTTTAACCATTGCATTTTCGACCTGGATTCGAAGGCCCCTTCCATCGATACGCCACTACACGCGTTCCTCCCATTCAAACACATCGATCACTTGCACCCCGACGCTGCTATCGCGATAGCGGCTTCAAAAGATGGCGAGGCCATCACGCGTGAGTTGTTCGATAATCAGATTGCCTGGGTACCGTGGCAACGACCAGGTTTCGATCTCGGCTTGCAACTCGAAAAGGCCGTAAATGAAAATCCCGGAATCCGAGGTATCATGCTGGGAGGGCACGGCCTCTTTACCTGGGGCGACACCTCATACGAATGCTATCTCAACAGTCTGGAAGTGATCGACAAGGCATCGGCCTACCTCCATGAAAACTTTGGCAAACGCAGACCGGTATTTGGTGGGGTAGAAGTGCAATCGCTTGAGCCCGAGGCCCGCCGCAAACAGGCGGCTCGTCTGGCTCCCGTACTGCGTGGCCTCGCTTCGGCATACGCTCGCATGGTGGGACACTTTACTGACGATAGTAGAGTACTGGAGTTTATCAATAGCAAGGATCTTCCGAAACTTGCACCCCTGGGAACGAGTTGTCCCGACCACTTTCTCAGAACTAAAATCAGACCGCTGGTACTCGACCTGCCTGCGACGGCCAATCTCAGCGACCTTGCCGAAGTAAAGAAAAAACTGGAGGCGCCCTTTGAGAACTACCGGAAGGAATACGCCGACTATTACGAACGCCACAAGCGACCCGGGAGTCCCGCAATGCGAGACCCCAACCCGGTGATCATCCTGTGGCCCGGCGTCGGGATGTTCTCCTTCTCGAAAGACAAGCAGACAGCGCGTGTCGCGAGCGAGTTTTACATCAATGCCATCAACGTGATGAAAGGCGCTGAGGCGGTCTCAGAATATGTTTCCCTGCCCCTGCAGGAAGCGTTTGATATTGAATATTGGTTGCTGGAAGAGGCGAAGCTTCAACGGATGCCTAAGGAAAAGCCGCTTTCCCGGAAGATTGCTTTCGTAACCGGTGGAGCGGGTGGAATCGGAAAGGCCATCGCGAAAAAGCTCGCTTCGGAAGGAGCTTGCGTTTTTGTGGCGGACCTTCATGAAAATCGGTTGCGAGAAACGGTTGCCGGATTTTCGCGGGACGTCGGATCAGGATCTGTGGTCGATGTCACAGATGAAATGTCAGTTCGCGAAGCAATCGCCCAGGCGTGCCTCGCCTTTGGTGGCGTGGACATCATTGTCAACTGCGCAGGGCTGGCCATCTCCAAACCGCTGGAGCAGACGACTTCGGCCGATTGGGACTTGTTGAACGACGTCATCGTTAAGGGCCAATTCGAAGTCTCCAAGGCGGCGGTAGAAGTTTTGCGCGCACAGTCGCTCGGTGGCGACATCGTAAATATCGTCAGCAAGAACGCCCTCGTCTCCGGGCCCAACAATGTGGCATACGGAACAGCTAAGGCAGCCCAGATCCACATGAGCCGCCTGCTGGCGGCAGAACTGGGGAAGGACAAGATTCGCGTAAACGTGGTCAATCCCGATGCCGTTATCGAAGGCAGCAAAATATGGGAAGGGGAGTGGGCACAAGGCCGCGCGAAGGCATACGGCGTTACCGTGGAAGAGTTGCCGGCATTTTACGCAAAAAGAACTATCTTGAACGAGATCATTTCCGTTGACGACATAGCCAATGGCGTCTTTGTGCTGGTGGGAGGACATCTGAACAAGAGCACGGGGAATGTTATCAATGTGGATGGCGGTGTGGCAGCCGCGTTCGTGCGATAAGATATGAGGATAC
>JAJJPK010000036.1:0-6002 GCA_032907565.1 Cyclobacteriaceae bacterium
CACCATCCCGTTTCCGACCACAATAATTCGGCTCATTCCGTAGAATTACGTACCACAAATTAGTATACGACAGTAAAAATACGTATTTATAGTGACTATCCAAGGTTAAAATACGTAATTTTACGTACACGATTGCGCTGGGTACGTAGCGGGCGGCCATTCTTTGGTTTATAAGCGTAGATTAGTGATTTGTGATTTTTGATTTGGCTGCCGCGAAAGGGCATATGGCGAAATCCAACAAACCCGGATTCTGGGGGCTTAAATCGAAAATCACAAATCAAAAATCACAAATCACTAATCATATGCTACCTTACTCTTATGCAGGACGACAGACTTGTCAGGGCGTTTGAAGCTTTTGATGCCTACAACAGTCAGGATCCGAATCTCGAAGCGGATGGCGACCAGTCCGTTCCCAAGGAGGTACTATACGCGCAGCGGATGACACGTCGCCTGGCCGCATTCGCGCCTGAAGCTCCGGAGCATGTCCAGTTGGCGGCACGATGCCAGCATATCGGGCGTTGGGAAATCCCGCGATCCCGTTATCCGATGGATAGAAAAGGATACCTGACATGGCGGAATGAGCTGAAGCGGCATCACGCTTCTATAGCGGAACGGATATTGAAGGCGTGTGGGTATGAAGAAGCTACGATCGAACTGGTGAAGTTCCTCTTGTTGAAAAAACAACTTCACGTCAATCCCGATACGCAGTTGCTTGAAGATATTGTATGCCTGGTATTCCTGGAGCATTACCTGGAAGACTTCGCTTCGCGTCACGATTCGTCCAAGGTAGTTGACATCCTCCGAAAGACGATGAAGAAAATGTCGCCGCGAGCAATTCGCGAAGCCCACGACGTGGTGCAGTCTGACCGCATACGGACTTTGTTGGAGAAAGCAGCCTCTAATCCCTAGAGGCTGCGTGAATGCTTATCAGAGGAAACTGTCTGTTTCGCGATAGGCGCGGATAAGGGCAAGTTCACCTTCCTTACCCGGTGCGGCGTTTCCGTGCTCCATGCCCATCACGCCGCGATATCCCTTGTTGTAGATATGCTTGAAGACATTCTTATAGTTGATCTCCCCGGTAGTGGGTTCCTTCCTTCCCGGGTTGTCGCCAATCTGAAAGTACGCAATCTCATCCCAGCATAGGTCGATGTGCGGGATCAGGTGGCCTTCGTTGCGTTGCATGTGATAGATATCGTACAGGATCTTGCATGAGGGCGATCCTACGGCCTTGCAGATCATATAACTTTGATCTGAATTGCGCAGGAAGAGATCCGGTGTATCACTCAATGGTTCCATGACCATAACCAAGCCGTGCGGTTCGAAGATTTCCGCACCGCGTTTGTATGCCTCGATCACGTTGGCAGTCTGGATACCTATAGGAAGGTTTCTCTCAAAAAACCCGGGCACAACCGTCATCCACTTGGCGTTGACTCGCTTGGCGGCTTCAACAGACTTTCGGCAGGCCGACAGGAAAACATCAAGGTGCTCCTTCTTGCCCGTCGTCAGCGAGGTCTTCCAGTTTTCTCCTCCATCCACGACAAACACCCCCATCGTCATGCCGAGCTTCGCCAGCTCTTCCCCGATCTTCTTTTGTTCCTCGACCGGCCGCCCAAGCAACCCATTGTCTTCAATCGCCCTGAACCCCTGGTCGTGCATGAACCGGATCTGGTCGATGAAATTGTCCCCCGCGTGATTCTTGAACATGCCCGCGTGGGGGGCATAATTCAGGTTAAAGGGCTTTCCCGTTGACGCCGTGTTGTCGCCGGCAGCGTGTACCGTTCCGGTGGCCGCGAGGCCTGCGGCAGCCGCTACAGCGTTGCGAACGAATTCTCTTCTTTGCATGACTTACACTTATTATTAATGATTTCACCTACTCAATATCTACACCTTCAAAGACCGGAATCGTCCTTTGAAACTCGGGCAGATCGGCGGCCTTTTCGAAGGTGCTGATCTTATCCTGCTCCATCCAGTACTCTTGTACTTCAGGATGCTCGCCGACCAGGTCGATCGCCTCGGCGCTTGCCCATTCGAATATCACCAGGATGCGTCCGTCGCGCGCCCGCAGCCCCATCACTTTGCTGTCGGTGATGAAACCGTTCCTTCGCAACATAGGGAAGGCGGCACGAAGGTGCCTGAGTAATTCTTCCTCCTTACCTTTGTGCGGTCTGTACAAAATAACACCAACGTGGCGCATCGTTTCGGGCTTTACCGATCAATTTAGGAACATTCCGGGAATTACGGAACGCGTCCATCTGAATGAAAAAGATACTATGGTCTCAACCAGGAAGATTCACCGCCCTCTTATTGAGGCTGTGGTAATTATATTAAAGAGTGTGTTTGACGACGGCGGGTATGCCGACCGGGTGCTGGAATCCACGTTCAAAAATAACCCGCGGTGGGGGGCGCGCGACCGGCGCTTTATTGCTGAAGCCACTTACACAATCATTCGCCAGTACCGGTTACTCAAGGAAAGTGCAATGTGCGCGGAGGGCGACTACCTGTGCCTGGTAGCTGCATACCTGGCACTCCAAGGCTACGACCTGTCGGGCTGGCCGGAATTCCGCATCGACCCTCACGCACTCGCTGCCCGTCGCGAAGCCATGATGGGCACCAGAACACTTCGGGAATCCATACCCGACTGGCTGGACAACCTCGGTGAACGGGAGTTGGGCGACCGGTGGACAACCGAGCTCAGCGCCCTCAACGAAGAAGCGCATCTCGTGCTGCGGGCCAACACATTGAAAAACACAGCACAACAACTCAGGGAAATTCTGAGCGACGAAGGCGTCGATACTGAACCCGTGCCCGGATTCCCTGATGCGCTTATCGTTCCAAAGCGACAGAACGTATTCAGGCTAATGGCTTTTCGCGATGGACGGTTCGAAGTGCAGGATGCCGCGTCCCAGACAGTCGCACCTTATGTAGCAGTCGCACCGGGTATGCGGGTCATCGATGCATGCGCCGGTGCAGGCGGCAAGAGTTTGCACCTCGCCGCACTAATGAACAACAAGGGTAGGCTTATTGCGCTGGACGTTGCTTCATGGAAACTTGAAGAGCTGCGGAGGCGAGCACGTCGCGCGGGTGTCAGCAATCTTGAAACCCGACTGATAGACTCACCGAAAGTGATCAAGCGACTGGCAGAGACTGCTGACCGGGTACTGCTCGACGTTCCATGCTCGGGTCTCGGAGTGCTGCGAAGGAATCCGGATGCTAAATGGAAATTGACCGAAGGACAGATCGAGGAAATAGGAAAGCAACAAGAGGCGATACTCGATGCCTACTCCGCCATGGTCCGCCCCGGCGGTTACCTGGTGTATGCAACATGTAGTATTCTGCCCTCGGAAAATGAAAACAGGGTCAGCGCCTTCCTGGAACGACGGAGCACGTTCGAACGCGTCGACGAAAAGCGCCTATGGCCATCTGATGGCTTTGACGGGTTTTATATGGCACGGCTGCGACGCCGAGCGTAGTCACCCCCCAGCACTCCAAAAAAAATAACAACAACTGCTTGCATTCGTCATCCACATTCGTTTACCTTTATACTGTATTAGTTATGTAGTACAGTAAAACGGCAAACATGGTCGAAATCCAGGAAATCGGGTTTGGGTATCCCAGGCAGGCACCGCTTTTTTGCGGGTTGAAACTTGAAATCAGTGCTGGGAGCATTACAGGTCTGTTGGGAAAAAACGGTGCTGGCAAGACCAGCCTCATAAAAATAATTTCTGGTCTGCTGTTCCCGTCAGCAGGAAAGGTGACAGTGAATGGTCACCAACCGGGGCGGCGGCACCCATCCTTCCTCAGGGAAGTCTTCTTTGTTCCGGAAGAGTTTCATTTTCCCTCAATACGTATCAGGCAGTTCATTGCTGCGAACAGTTCTTTCTACCCAAGGTTTGATCACAAGTTGATGGACCACCTGCTGCACGAATTTGAACTGCCTCAGGATAAACACATCCACAAACTTTCGTATGGGCAGAAGAAGAAATTCCTGATCAGCTTCAGTGTTGCCACGCGGTGCAGCCTGTTGGTATTGGATGAGCCTACCAACGGCCTGGACATACCCTCCAAGGCAGTGTTTCGCAAAGTAATGGCCGGAACCCTCGAGGAAGACCAGCTCGTTATCATTTCCACTCACCAGGTTCGCGACGTTGAGAATCTCATCGATCGCATTGTCATTCTAGACGAAGGCCGGATAATCCTGGAGAAAGATATCGTTGAAATATCCTCACAGTTGTTGTTCACGCACAGCAGCGTGGCCGATGGCGAACTGGTGTTGTACAGCGAAATGGTTCCCGGTGGATACAAGATTATCACGCCCCAGATCAACGGAAATTCGTCTGTGGATATCGAGCTCCTCTTCAATGCGGTAACCAGCGGCAAGAAGATATTCAAAACCTGACCCTTTCAATTAAACTCATTGAAATGAAAACCTCGGATACATTTGACTTTAGACGATTCGGCCTGCTGGTGCGGCAAAACTTTATTCACCATAACCGCATGATGGTTCTTTGCGTAGTAGGATTGTTCAGGCCATAAATAAATTTGAAACGTGGACGCGTGACGCGTATTCCAATACCTTCTACACGATTTTCATCCTAACTGGTCTCTTGTATGCCGGGACTGCGTTCACCGGTCTCCGTTCGAAGGAAAAAAGTTTCAGCTACCTGCTTACGCCTGCATCTGCGTTTGAAAAATTTTTGCTCGAGTTCCTGGTGCGAATCGTGCTGTTTCTCATTCTTGTGCCGTTACTGTATTGGGCAGTTTTCAACACAGAGGGTTTCTTCGTCCAGGCGATTCGAGAAAACTTTGAGTTTAAGCCCTACTCATACACCGAGTTCACACTTTTTCCGGTCTTGACCTCCGAACTGAGGCAATGGTTGATAGCAATGTGTATTGCCCTCGGCCTTCTGATCCTTACGCTTCCGTTCGCCGGTGCCGCCACCTTCATGAGGTATCCCCTTCCCAAAACGCTGTTCGGCGTCACAGCAATATTTCTCTTTCATGTGCTGATCGTATACTTTTTTCTGGAAATCCTGAAATTCAACGGACCCAGCCACGGAAAAGTGTTGGGAATGGATGGCGAGGATTTCATCAAATTCCTGACTGTGTACGGGATCATCGCAAACATCGTGGTTCTTGCCGCGAGAGGTCTGACATGCAATTCAATAACGACAAGAGCATTTTCCTTCAGATCGCCGACAGTATCACTGACAAGGTTGTAAGTGGGGCCTATCCCATCGGCGAGAAGATACCGTCGGTGAGAGAACTAGCTTCCGAAATGGGGGTAAATCCAAATACCGTGATGCGGACATACAACGAACTTCAATCCATGAATATCATCGACAACAAGCGCGGCATCGGGTATTTTGTCAACCCAGAAGCCCCCAAGATAATCCGGGAACAACGACGCAAAATCTTTTTCGGAAAGATCCTCCCTGAATTCATACGCCAGGCCGAGCTGCTGGGCATAACCTTCGACGAACTGAGGTCACAACTACAACAACTTGACAATAATAAAGGCCATGAAAACTAGCAATAAGCTGTTAACAGGACTCTTCGGAAGTATCACGATCACCACGCTCGTTATGATGGCCGACATCGGCTTAGGCTGGGGATCTCCCGACTATACGCAATACGATCAGAAAGACATTCCTCTTCCCACGTTTCGGTACCTGCATGTGAGCAATGCGGCGAGGTCCGTGGCCATTGAAGCATCCGACAGCGCATCGATCAAACTCTTCACAATGAAAGGCAACCAGATGCCGTCCCTGTCCTACCATGTCGAGGGCGACACGCTTATCATCGACCAGGTGGGCAATCACGATGTTGTGGGGGCCTATTTCAAGGTTCAGGTCCCCCGCAATGTTCTTAAGGGTATATCGGCACAAAACGTCGAAGTGATACTCAACGACTATCCGTTTCAAGAAATGTCTCTTGTTCTGAACGACGCACGCATCCAGGTCTATCCAAAGGTTCCCGTAACTTTGAGCATGCTTTCCATCGAC
>JAJJPK010000037.1:0-5954 GCA_032907565.1 Cyclobacteriaceae bacterium
GGGGTACGGTGTTGCAAATCCTCGACCTGCATGATTTCACCGTTATAGCGAACGAAGTTGCCTCTGCTCAGATCACTTATAGTTGCCATAGGGTATAAATGCTGTCAAGTTACAAATCAATTTTTCAAATGCAATTTGAGGCTCACTTCGGGTCGTAAGCCCATATCAAATATATGGCGCCCCAGGTGAATCCGCCGCCGAACGCTGCGAGTATCAGCTTGTCTCCCTTGCGAAGTTTCTTTTCGTAGTCCCACAAGAGCAACGGAATGGTGCCTGCCGTTGTGTTGCCGTACGACGCAATGTTCATCATGATCTTATCGTCCGTGATGCCGATGCGGTTTGCTGTGGCGTCGATGATTCGTTTGTTGGCCTGATGGGGAACGAGCCACGCGATGTCGTCGCCGGTGAGATTGTTTTTCTCCATGATTTCTGCGCAGATATCCGCCATGTTGATCACGGCAAACTT
This sequence comes from Cyclobacteriaceae bacterium, assembly GCA_032907565.1. GTDB lineage: Bacteria > Bacteroidota > Bacteroidia > Cytophagales > Cyclobacteriaceae > ZC4RG29. Next base: position 467 of record JAJJPK010000037.1, read on the forward strand.
GAACACGGTCGCGCCTTCCTGGTAGATGTAGTGCAGTTTGGCATCTACCGATTCGTGCGATGCCGGCATCCGGCTGCCGCCGGCTTTCATGTTCAGGTAGGCCGCGCCTGATCCGTCGGCTCGATGCAGTGAGTCTATGACGCCAACTTCTTCGGCCACCGGCTCGAGCATGACTGCTCCGCACCCGTCGCCAAAAATGATGCAAGTAGTGCGATCTTCGTAATTGATAATGGACGACATCTTGTCGCCACCTACTACGATCACCTTTTTGTATTGACCGGACTCGACAAATTTTGCGGCAGTCGTGAGTGCGTATATAAAACCGGAACACGCTGCGCTCAGGTCGTACCCAAATGAGTTGACGGCGCCAACGCCGTCGGCGATAAGGTTGGCTGTAGCGGGAAACATCATGGCGGGTGTAACGGTGGCGCAGATGATGAGGTCGACCTCGCGCGGCTCCGTTCCCGTTTTTTGGAGTAATTCCTTCACGGCTTCAATGCCCATGTAGGAAGTTCCCAGGCCTTCACCCTTAAGGATACGTCGTTCCTTGATACCTGTTCGGGTGGTGATCCACTCATCGCTGGTGTCCACCATGGTCTCGAGTTCCTGGTTCGTGAGGATATAGTCGGGTACATAGCCCCCGACTCCGGTTATTGCAGCATGGATCCTGGTCATTAGCTGGTTAAAGTTTTAGGTTAAGCCGAGTCACCCCAAAAAAACAAAAGCCCGATTGTGTGGAATCGGGATTGGCCCCGATTTGGATCGGGGTGGACGCCGGTCAAGGCTGGCTTGCAGTGCAGTAACAACGGCGGGGGGACCTCGTCTTCATGGATTTTAAGCGAGAACCTCCCGCTCCATGACAACCTTGCCCTTGTAATAGAGTTTGCCTTCATGCCAGAAGGCCCGGTGCGGCAGATGGTGCTCGCCCGTGGTCGGGCATATCACGAACTGCTTGGCAGTAGCTTTGTAATGCGTCCTGCGCTTATCCCGGCGGGTTCTGGACGTCTTACGTTTCGGATTAGGCATAATTGTAATCTTTTTATTTAAGCTTCTTCAAAATATCCCATCGGGGGTCAGTTGGTTCATCGGGCGGTTCGGGCTCTTCCCCGCTTGTATAAACAATCTTCCCCTCACCTGGTAGCTCCTCATCGCGAAAACGCGGATGAAGCTTTTTCATGGGCACTTCCAGGCTGATGAATTCATATATATACTGACCGATCTCCAGCTGGATGGTATCCCGGCGAATGTTCACGATTTCGTCGGAGATCTCTTCGTCCAGTTCCCCGAACTTGAAAATAACAGCTTTATGCAGATCGATCGGGTAATCAAAGGGTTCCAGGCACCTGTCGCATATTAGCATGGCCCTGCCGTGTATCTCAAAACCGACTGTGATCATGGATTCCGTCTTGTCCAGGACCACATCCGCGTGGAACGAGCCGCCGGATACCAGATCCCGCCCATACTGGCCGAAGAACGCGTCATCAATTTCATACTGAAACGTATGGACGTCGTTACTCAGCCCTGCAATATTGACGCGATAGCCCCCCACTGTCCCCAGGGTTTTGAAATAAGTCGGCAAATTTAGCAGAAATCAGAAGAAAACTAAAAAAAGCAGCCAAAATATGGGTTTCGGGCTGCTACATGTATTCCGTCAGGGCAACCTCCCGGAACTCGTTCCGTGATTTTTTGCCGAAATTCTCAATGAAGTAATCGATTACGCCCTTCTTAAAGCCGAGTTTGATGGCGATGTTCTTGCAAAAAATGATCTCGCTCTCGAACACGTTGTGATCGGCGAAGACCAGTTCGATGCTCGACATGAGGTATTCGAACTTTTGGTCAGGGGAGAGGGCGCCCAGCGAGTCGATAGGTTCCGGGTTTCGGATCAGGTCCGTGACCGTTTCTTCGGGGAACTTTCGGTCCCGGGCGATCTTGAAGATCATTTCCCGCTCGATCTTGGCAAAATGCTTATCGGCCTCGGCAAGTTGGATCAGGATGTTTAGCTGCTTTTTGGTGACAATATCCATTGCTCAACGGTACTATAATGTTGTAATATATCGAATTATCATCACGGCTTGGCCCTTTGCAGGTAAAACGCCCAATTCACACAACCAATTACGCAATTTTCTCCTTAAGAAGATTCATTTCTCCGGCCCAGGATGTCGACAGCGAGATATATGGCGTGCCGGAGCGACGTTTCGTCCGCCTGATTCTTGCCGGCAATTGAATAGGCTGTTCCGTGGTCCGGAGAAGTTCGCACAATCGGAAGCCCGGCAGTGTAGTTGACGCCGGTGTCGAAGCTGATCACCTTGAAGGGAATCAGGCCTTGATCGTGGTACATGGCAAGTACGCCATCGAATTTCCGCGCGGATCCCGATCCGAAAAAGCCATCGGCAGGGAAGGGGCCCTGCACGAGCCGGCCCTTATTCTTGAGTTCGATCACGACAGGGCGGATCACCTCTTCTTCTTCTTTTCCTATAAGCCCGCCATCGCCTGCGTGAGGATTCAGTCCCAGCACAGCGATCCGGGGTTTCACCACGCCGAAGTCGCGGATCAGCGTTTGCTCCAGCAGTGCAATCTTGGCCTGAAGGCGTTCGCGTGTGATCAGGGGTGCCACCTCCGACACCGGAACGTGTACGGTGACAAGCCCTACACGAAGGGTTTCGCTCACCATCAGCATGAGGCTGTCGCCTGCTCCGAAGTATTGCGTGATAAACTCCGTGTGTCCCGCGAACGGAAAGTCGTCGCTGCTCACGGTCCTCTTGTCTATCGGTCCCGTAACCAACGCATCGATGACGCCCGACTTGAGGTCATCGCAGGCACGCCGGATCGCTTTCAATGCCGCCTGGCCCGTTTCGGGCGAGGGCCGTCCCGGTGAAATTTCGATCTGCTCGTCCCAGCAATTTATTACGTTGATATTTTTCACGGCGAAGTTGCCGCCATCTTTTATCTGGTTGTAGCTGAACTCCTGCAAGCCCAGCAACTTCTTGTAGTGTGAAAGCACACGGCCGTTGCCGTAAATGACCGGCGTAAGTATACCAAGCATGCGCGCGTCAGCCAACGCTTTCATGATCACCTCAGGGCCGACCCCGTTGATGTCGCCAATGGTAATTCCTATGCGTGGTCGTGAGGTTGGGGCCATTCGTTCGTTGTTTGTTACGCGATATAGCAAAAATATCAATTTGTTCCTCGTAGATTGCCACGTTACTACTTCAAAGGGGTTGATACGTTCGGAGCCGGTAAGTCCACTCAGGTAAGGCGAAGAGATACTACAACACGGAAGCGCTGTCAACGGAGGCCAATGGTCCGACCGAAAAAATCATTGGGTCAGCATTTTTTGCGTGACGACAACATTGCGCGGAAGATCGTGCGTTCGCTGCGCATCGATCCGCCAGCTACCATCCTGGAAGTCGGTGCGGGGACCGGAGTCCTCACGCGTCACTTGTTGGCGCTCCCGGGTGTGGAATTGTTTGTGATCGAGATCGACCGCGAGTCGGTATCGTTCCTGCGCGAACATTTTCCTGATCTTGGCCCCCGGCTCATTGAAGGGGATTTTCTCAAGATCGATCTTGACAAACTCATACCCGGACCGTTCTCTCTCATCGGCAACTTTCCCTACAACATCTCGTCGCAGATATTTTTCAGGGTGCTCGAATACCGCGACCGCATCGGAGAGGTTGTCGGCATGGTACAGCGGGAAGTTGCTGAACGCCTCGCGTCGCCACCCGGTAGCAGGACGTACGGTATCCTCAGCGTGCTGCTGCAAACGTTTTATGAGGTGGAGATGCTGTTCAAGGTTCCGCCCGGCGTCTTTATCCCTCCGCCCAAGGTTACCTCGGCGGTGATACGCCTCACGCGCAACCGTCGCACCACCCTGGAGTGCGACGAACAGCGTTTCGTGCAGGTCGTAAAACAGGCGTTCAATAACCGGCGGAAAACATTGCGCAACGCACTAAAAAACCTAAATTTGCCCGCTGAAATTTCCGCGCTTCCACTGCTGAACCAAAGGGCAGAACAGCTTTCGGCAGAGCAATTTATTCAACTCACCTTACTCATGGAACATCGTCATGGCGCTCATTGAGTTTGAATTAACGAAAGAGTTCCGCGACCGATTCCAGGAGGCCCTCGACCAGCGCGACGATCACTTCATTCGTTCCACGCTCGAAGACGTTAAAGCTGCTGACGTCTCATCGCTTCTGTATGAATTCGATTCCGAGGAATCGAAGTATGTGATGGATCTCCTGCCTATTGAAAAGCAGGCTGAGATCATAAACGACCTTGACGAAGACACCAGAAAGGAGTTCCTCAAAATTTATACTCCCTCTGAGATTGCGGCCTTCGTAAATCTCCTCGACTCTGACGATGCGGCGGACATCATCAATGAACTTCCGATCCAGCAGCGTGAGGAGGTGTTGTCCGGCCTGGAAACAGAATTGAGGATCCAGGTTACCGAACTGCTTCGTTATGAAGACAACGTCGCCGGCGGGTTGATGGCCAAAGAGCTGATCAAGGCGCGGGCCGACTGGACGGTCGTGCAATGCATTGAAGAGATCCGCAAGCAAGCGGAAAAGGTTACGACCTTTTATACGGTGTACGTCGTCGACAACTTTAACCGGTTGCTGGGCAGTGTCCCTATTCGCGACCTTATCGTTTCCGACGCAAGCAAGCTCGTGGCGGATATCTACGAAAGCGATATCGTTCGCGTGACCACATCAACGGATGTGCGCGAAGTTGCCGAAATCATGCGCCGGTACGACCTCGAATCCATCCCGGTGGTAAACGTACAGGGTCAGCTTGCAGGACGAATCACTATCGACGACGTGGTCGACGTGATGGCCGAACTGGCCGAAGAAGAACGTCAAATGATGGCCGGTATAACGGAGAGTATTGAGGAAGACGACAGCATCTGGCGGAACGCACGTGCCCGTTTGCCCTGGCTGCTCATCGGAATCCTCGGAGGGATTCTCAGTGCCCGCATCATGGGAATTTTTGAAGAGGAACTGGCACGCATTACAGCCATCGCATTCTTTGTTCCTCTCATCCAGGCTACTGGGGGTAACGTAGGGATACAAAGCTCTTCGATTGTAGTACAGACACTGGCCAATCCAGGGTTTCTCGATGAGGGTATCTGGAAGCGGTTGCTCAAGGTGTTCCTTGTCGCACTCCTCAATGCATTCTTTCTTAGTCTGATCGTCTACGGACTGAATATCCTCTTCGACGGCGAACCCCGGCTCTCCCGCGTAGTGTCCATCGCGCTCTTCAGCGTGGTAATTTTCGCTTCCCTGATAGGCACAATCACCCCACTCATACTGAATCGTCTGGGGTTCAATCCGGCCCTTGCATCCGGCCCTTTTATCACTACGATGAATGACCTTCTAGGTTTGGGAATCTATTTTTCAATCGTGCACATTCTTCTCTAATCGGGAAGGGTGTTCAGCATGTAAGGTTCGTTATTTGTCTTGTCTGTGCGCGGACCATACCCTACCCGTAG
>JAJJPK010000038.1:0-5941 GCA_032907565.1 Cyclobacteriaceae bacterium
GATTGTATTCTATCGGTATGACGGCACGATTGTGTAGATCGAGGAGGCCGTACCTGTAGCTGTTGCCGGAGCGGACATAGACAATACCACGTGATGCGTTTATCGTAAGGCCTTCGTACTGGAAGGGTATGACTTCTTTGCCTGAAGTGTCGAGACATCCGGCCATGAAACGCGATGAACCGGGCATGCGCTTGTAGGCCAGGATGAGATTTCCTTCAGCTGGGATCAGGCCTGTGTACGTCGCTTCGGTGATGGCACGGTTGTCTACCGCGATAATACCCCAGCGCCCGGAGGTCTTGTACCCTGTTACCTGGCCGATCACAGAAAAAGGGCCTTCGCTCCACCCGAGCGCATCGTACGCGGGAGGAATGACGACATTCCCGTTCGAATCCCGCAATCCCATCTTCCCGTCGACTTCGAATGTATTGTACGTTTCGGCAAGACCTGCTATGCAGCTAAAAATGGAAACGACCAGCCAGAGCACCACCTTCATAAATAGTACAAATATAGGACGGATGCGTCAAACGTGGTGGCCTTGTACCATTTACCCGGTTATTCAAGCTTTTTGTGAAAGTACAGCTGGTACTCAGGGAGGAGGTCGGGGTGGGCGATCTTTACCAGATCTTTCAGGATGATATCCGGCCTCAGGTAGCCGAGTTCGAGGTATTCATTTCCCCCTTTGGACCCAAGGCGCGCGTTGTAGGTATACACCTCCCCTTTTTTGTAGGCGTTGAATGATGCGTACCGTTTGTCAGCCATACGCATCTCTTCCAACGAGCCAAACGAGGCCACGCCAATCCACAGATCGGCGTCATGCGCTTTTGCATACACCGCTTCGAACGCGAGTTGGAGGAACCCGTGGGAAGGGTCATCGGCCCATAAGTATCTGCACCCAGCATCTTCAAAGAGGCGGCCGGCATAGTTTTTTCCGCCGGGCAGGAACCACGCATCGCCATAGACGATGCCGCTGAGTACGGTGGGCCTGTCTTCAACCTGGGTGGCAAGCGCCCGGGTTTCGTTGTAGGCTTTTTCGATTTGGTTGAAAATGGAGTCCGCCCGTTCCAGCTTGTCGAAGAACAGTGCGACAAACTTGATCCATTCGGCGCGACCCAGCGGATGTTTTTCCAAATATTCCGCGTTAAGCACCACTGGGATGCCCAACTCCTCCATCTTCCTGAACTGACCGTAGTCGCCACTGAGCGAGTATCCCATCACAAGGTCGGGCTTTAGCGCCGCTAGCAGTTCAAGGTTCATTGCTTTATCGACACCCAACTCGCGCACCTTACCGCTGTCAATCCTTGCCCGCATCGCGGTGGAGCTGATGTAGTCGAGCGTTGGAAATCCTGTGAGCTTGCTGGTCTCACCCAGGTAATCCAGCATCGGGATATGAGTCGTGGAGGTACAGACTATGCTTTTTATCGGAATAGTAATAACTGCCGTGCCTGCCGGGACGTCCGGAACTTCCGCACCCTCCTTTACAAGCAGATACGTATGGCCCGAAGTTGCACCTTGATAAGGATAGCTTACCGTGACCTTGGTCGCGTCGCCCATCCTTGTGATCGTAAACCCTTCAGCGTAACGCAATGCAACCGCCGCAGTATCCTGTGCATACGCATCACCTGATCTTCTTCCCTCCGAACAGGACAACAGCACAAACTGAATAAGACAGAGCGCAATGTACTTCATGCACAAATGTATTAAGGTACACCAACATCAACACGCCAACACATTAACACATCAATACTTTTTCCTATTTTTGCCCCGGATGTTGGTTCTTTCAGTCCGCCGTTCAGTTGGGCTGAAGGATTAAAAGGGAATTCCGGTGAAAGGCCGGAGCTGTCCCCGCAACTGTAATCCACTAATGGCTTGCCGGAAATTCGTTCAGCCACTGTTCCGCACTCGACGGAATGGGAAGGCCGCCGGCAGGGTGGAGAGCCAGGAGACCTGCCTGCATTCAACCAATGTTATCGGAGCTTTCGGGTGAAAGGCGATGAGCAAAAACGGCCTCCGTTTTTCTTCTCATTTCTTCCAAAAAGCTCATAGTGTTTAACCCTAATTAAAAAATGCTATGAGAGCAAAGACATTTACTTTCGTCCTGGCGGTATTGTGTACCGGATTTTCAAGCGCCCAGGATTCCCTCTCCACCACATACCTCAGGGAAGTGGTGACTACAGGTACTCGATTTGATGTACCAGTCGAAAAATCCGGAAAAACGATCTACAAGCTTACTGCGGAAGAGCTGGAACGCAACGCGGGTAAATCGCTTGGTGATCTGCTAAACGAGGTGCCGGGTGTGCAGATGGATGGTAACTTTGGGAGTCCCGGCACCAACGTAAGCTATTTTGTGCGGGGTGCACGCAACAAACAAACGCTGATACTGATTGACGGTGTCCCGCTCAACGATCCGTCGTCCGTCAACTCTGATTACGATTTGCGGTACCTACCCGTTTCCCAGATCGAATCAGTAGAGGTGTTGAAAGGTGGGCTCAGCACACTGTACGGTACCGGCGCTGCGGCGGGCGTGATCAATATCAAACTAAAGGAGCCGTCTGATGCACCCCTGTCGGGATCGTTACATGCCGGTGTCGGCTCCTACAACACCTATCAGCAAGATGTAACCCTGGGGGGTACAAACGCGGGTTGGTCGTATTTGGTAACAGGTAGCAACATCAATTCGGAGGGCTTTTCCGCCGCGCTCGACAACGATCCGAACACGACGTTTGACGACGATGGCTTCAGCCGCCAGAACGTTCTGGCCAAAACCGGATACCGTTTCAGCCCTGCGTTTGACCTGCACGTTTCGGCTGCGTTTGAACGGTTCCGCGCGGACTATGACGACTACGAATTTGCCGATGCGCCGAACGTTCAGCGATTCCAGCAATACCGGTTCGGCATTCATCCCAAATGGACTTATGACAAGGGACATGTCGAGGGCCGCCTCGTATTCAACGTGAACGAGCGCACTTTCGAAAGCAGTTTTCCTGCAGCTTACGACGGCAGGAACCTCCAGGCGGAAATCACACAGCGCCACCGATTCTCTTCTGCACTTCAGGGGCTGTTTGGTGTGAACGTTCAGCGATTGGCGTTCGATGAGGAGGGAGCGGTGCTAGGCGACACGGCCCGTATGAGTATGGTCGATCCATACGTTTCGTTGTTGGCGGAACTGCCTTCGGGGTTCACGCTCCACACAGGCGCGCGACTCAACACGCATAGTGTCTACGGTTCAAAGTTCGTATACAATATCAACCCTTCTTATTTCTTCACTGCAGCTGATGGCCTTTCGTTCAAGATTCTTGCGTCCCTGTCGACCAGCTATATCACCCCATCCGTTTACCAGCTGTATTCTCTTTTTGGAAACAAGAATCTCAATCCTGAGGAAGCGGAAAGTATTGAAGCAGGCTTCACCGTCTACGGCGGTACACGCTGGGAGCTCAACTTCGCGTGGGTCCGGCGAAATGAGTCACACCCCATCGACTTCGTGAGCCAATTCGACGCTGAGGGGAACTACCTGGGAGGGAAATACGAAAACCTTACTGATGAAAGAGTCGTGGATGGCGTTGAGGTAGGTTTGCGTTATCGGGCATTAGATCGGCTTTCTGCCTTTGTGAACTACGCGCACAACGATACGGATAAGCCCGAATCTTTCTACCGCATACCCAAAGACAAATGGACGGCAGGTGTGACGGTGTCTCCAATACTTAACGGCACCATCGACATTAAGTACAACTATACAGGAGATCGCACGATCTTTGACTTCAACAGCTTCTCGGAAGTCACACTTGATTCGTATCAACTTGTCGACGTCTATCTTTCCTATGGGTTTCTCAACGAAAGACTTACCTGGTACGGTGCCGTCAACAACATTTTCGATGAATCGTTCATTGCTGTGTTAGGGTACACAACACGTGGGAGAAATTATTCTACGGGCGTGAGGTATGCCTTTTAGTAATGAGTGAATGAGTGAATGAGTGAATGAGTGAATGAGCGAGTGAGTGAATGGGTGAATGGAGCTATCCCTTCCTGATGGTTTCGTGGTAGGAGGCGAGGAGTTGTCTGGCCGCTTTGCTTACCGGTAGCTGATCATTGCGTACCATCTCTTCGAGGCGGGAGCGTGTGGCGTCGAGGTCGCGCATGCGGGTGATGTCATTTCGGATGAGCGTGTCGAACGCTTCTTTAAGCCAATGGATTTTTTGTTCGGCACGGTTTGCCTCGCGGTATCCGGATTCGCGTGAACGGCTATCGTAGTCATCGATCATTGCGGCGATCTCGCCAACGCCGTCACCGGTCATCGCTGAGCAGGTCAACACGCGCGGCTTCCACCAGGCGGCTGGGGGTGGCAACAGGTGCAGGGCGTGACTGAAGTCGGCCTGGGCACGTGCTGCGCGCGCTACGTTGTCGCCATCGGCCTTCGTGATAACAAGGGCGTCGGCCATCTCAACGATACCTTTTTTCATTCCCTGCAGTTCGTCGCCGGATCCGGGCAGCATAAGGAGGACGAAGAAGTCGACCATATTCTTGACGGCCACTTCCGATTGCCCCACCCCAACGGTCTCCACAATGACCATGTCATATCCTGCAGCTTCGCACAACAGCATCGCCTCACGCGTGTGTAAGGCAACGCCGCCTGTTTCACCGCCCGAAGCTGACGGACGGATGAAGGCGTTCTCCTGTCGGGAAAGGGACGTCATACGCGTCTTATCTCCCAGGATACTTCCCTTTGAACGCGTGCTGCTGGGATCGATCGTAAGAACTGCAATTTTTTTGCCGGCCGAAACAAGGTGCATACCCAACGCTTCGATGAGCGTACTCTTGCCCACGCCCGGAGCGCCGGTGATGCCTACGCGCATAGCCTTACCTGTATAGGGCAATGCGGCCTGCAACAGCGTGTCGCGATCGTCGCTGTCTTCTTCACGAGTGCTTTCAATGAGGGTGATGGCCCGCGCTAGCGCAGAGCGATTCCCGGCAATGATGCCTTCGAGAAGTTTGTTCGTGGACGCAGACGACGTCAAGCCTGGAAGTTTAGTGAATTGCCCGCCTAAATATCTAAATTTAGTCTTTTACCTCAGACCGTTCGCATGAAAAAGGACTTTTGGGTTGATGTCCTGCTCGCCACACTGCTTATATTTTTTCTCATGTGGGGCATCTTCCGGATCACACAACTGAATTTCTTCAATGCTTTCGACTCCATCGGCAAAGCGCTCAGCGACGTCGACCTGACAGACTATGTATTCTGGGGATTGCGAAAAGATCCCGGTGTGGACGAAAGCATCGTCGTGATAAACATCGGAAATCTTTCGCGTCGCGAAATCGCAGAACAGATAAGCATCATCAGCAAGTACGAGCCGCGCGTCATCGGCCTCGATATGTTCTTCAATTGCCCTGCAGGACGCGACACGGTTTCCTGCCCGCAACTTAAAGACATCTTTGGTAACCAGATGCTCAGTTACGTGATACGCGAGGCGGGGAATGTTGTGATGGCTACAAGGCTGGAATACATCGACTCGTTGGCCACAGCCGACACGGACGAGCTGTTCTATTCCCTTACGCGGTCGGATTCCATGTTCAGCGATCATGCGATCGCCGAAGGGTATGCCAACCTCGACACAGAGGCAGCGTTTCAGGACGATGTAAAAACGTGCCGTTCGTTCAACCCCCAGATGCCGCTTTTCGATGGTCGAATGCACCGCGCGTTCGCTGTTGAGATCGCCATGCAGTACGACTCGATTGCTACCAGGCGCTTTCTCGAGCGTGACAACTTCTCCGAGCTCATAAATTACCGGGGCAACGTCTTCGATCGGTATGAGCAAAATAATGTCAACTACAGGAATGTCTTTTACGTCCTCGATGTAGACGATGTCCTCAGTGAGAATTTCACCCCTGAAACCATTCAGGGCAAGGTCGTCATTTTTGGATACCTGGGCGCCGAACTGGGCGACCCTTC
>JAJJPK010000039.1:0-5833 GCA_032907565.1 Cyclobacteriaceae bacterium
GATGTATTTCATTCCTGCCTCACGCGCCATGTCTACCCATTCCTTTGGGTCGAATTCGATAGGATTGAAGAAGGAAGGCAGTTTCTCGTAAGTGGCGACCGGAATCTGCTGGTTGTTCATAACCCATTCGCCATCGCCTAGCACACTGTACACACCCCAGTGAATGAACAACCCGAAACGCGCCTTCTGAAACCACTCGCGAGCAGCAAGGTTGTCCGCGCTGGGTGTGTATGTTCCCTGAGCATGAACGAAAGCAACGCTGGACAGCAGGAGGCTGACAACTACAAGGATTTTGACGGGCTTCATGGGGATTTGATTAAATTGCACAGCTACAAATTTAAAAGAGAAGATGAGATACGAAAGCATTGGCAAAGAACTCTTTGTTCTCAACCGCAAGCGTCTTGTGAAAGAACTACCGCCGCATTCGCTTGTTGTTGTCAATGCGAACGACGTGATGCCGACCAACTCCGACGGCACGATGCGCTTTCGTCAGAACAGCGACCTTTTTTATCTCACCGGAGTGGACCAGGAAGAAACGATCCTGGTATTGGCGCCCGATTTTCCAGACAAGAAATATCGTGAAGTTCTTTTCATCCGCGAAACGAGTGAAGAGATCGCGATCTGGGAAGGACAAAAGCTGACGAAAGAGCAGGCGACGGAAGTAACGGGAATAAGCACAGTGTTGTGGACTTCAGAGTTCCCACGGCTGTTTAACACACTCATGGTGGCGGGCGACCTCGAACAGGTTTTCCTCAACACGAACGAACACTACCGCGCGGCCGTAGACGTGGAGACGCGCGATATGCGATTCATAAAATGGTGCCGGCGCAAATATCCACTTCATCGATATACTCGACTTGCGCCCATCATGCATCGGCTGCGCAGCATCAAGTCGAAACGTGAGCTGGAACTTATGCAGCGCGCGGTCGACATCACAGCGAAAGCCTTTCTCCGTGTGCTGAAATTCGTCAAGCCTGGCGTCAAAGAGTACGAGATCGAGGCCGAGTACATGCATGAGTTCCTGAGGGAAGGTTCGCGCGGCTTTGCGTATGAACCCATCATCGCCTCCGGAGCAAATTCGTGCGTTTTACATTATATCCAAAACAACGAGGTTTGCCGTGATGGCGACATCCTTCTTCTCGATGTGGGTGCCGAGTATGCAAACTACAACGCCGACCTGACGCGCACCATTCCGGTCAACGGCAGGTTTTCACCGCGCCAGAAGGAGGTATACAACGCGGTGTTGCGTGTGCATCGCAAGGCCATCAGCATGCTTGGCCCTGGTGTGCGATATTACGATTATCATAAAGAGGTGCAGAAGATCATGGAAGCGGAACTGGTGAAGCTGAAGCTGATCGACCGAACCGATATTCGCAAACAGGATCCCGCCAGACCATTGTTTATGAAATACTTCATGCACGGAACGGGCCATATGCTGGGATTAGATGTTCACGATGTGGGCAGTATGTACCAGCGCATGGTAGCTGGCATGGTATGGACGGTCGAGCCCGGTATCTACATACGTGAAGAAGGCTTAGGTGTGAGGATAGAGAATAACGTTGTTATCACACCGAAAGGCACGCATGATCTTATGAAGAATATTCCCATTGAAGCGGAAGAGATCGAGGAATTGATGAATGAGTAGAAACCTGTTTACGTGCTTACGTGTTTAGGTGTTTACGCCAGTTGAATCAAAGTTTAGGTAGAACGGATACCCGCGCGGGGGTCCCTTCAGGGATTAAAGGGCGTGCGGTGGGTAGCGTAAAGTAATAAACTCAAATCCTGGTCGGATGGTAATCCGCATCTTAATCGGCGTTGTATTCCTCTTCGCGGTAGCCGAGACGCCTGCGCAGGAATTCTGGATGATGCCCGACAAATTTCAGTATGCGCCTGGCGACACGATCAGGATTCGTTTTAATGTCGGGGAAAATTTCGTCGGCGAAACATGGAACCTGCGGCAGGAGCGAATCAAGTCGGTATCCCTGCACACGACGTCCGGCAGAACGGACTTACGGTCTCGTGCACGTGCAGGTCGCGGCGACCACCTCTTGATCCCTGCGACAAAGGCGGGTACCTATCTCGTTACAATGGAAGGCGAAAATGCGTTTGTGGAACTGCCCGCGGAACGGTTCAATGCATACCTCAAAGAACACGCGCTGGATAATGTTGTAGCGCTTCGCAAGAAAGCCAACGCGGAAGATCAACCCGGCCGCGAATTTTACAGACGAATAACCAGCCTGATCGTCCAGGTCGGTGATGTGCGCGATGATACTTATCGTAAGGTCACGGACATGCCGCTCGAGATCATCCCGGGCAAGCATCCATCGGATATTAAGAAGGGCGACCTGGTGCCGTTCATGATATTGTTTAACGATCAACCCGTCTTCGGCGCGAGAGTATACGTCTGGAACAGCAAGAACAACAAGGTTTTCAATCAGCCTATCTACTCACAGCAGGACGGCAGCGTCGACGTGAGAATCTTTAACGACGGCGACTGGATGATCAGCGTAGTAAGGATGGTACCCGTGAGCAATCCGCAAGCCGACTGGCAGAGCTTCTGGAGCTCATTCGTATTTCACGTCGCAGAATAGAATTTGACTTCAATCGAGGGAAGGAGGCGTCAGACCGCAAAACTCTCCCCGCAACCGCACGTGCGGGAAGCATTGGGATTGATAAACTGGAACCCCTTGCCGTTGAGGCCGTCGGAAAAGTCGAGGGTGGTGCCCAGCAGGTAAAGCAGACTTTTCTTGTCGACCAGGATGCGGATGCCCTTGTCCTCGAAAATCTGATCTGCAGCCTGGACCTGGTCGTCGAAGTTCAGGTCGTACATGAGTCCGGAACAGCCACCGCCCTTAACGGAAACGCGGATGTTATGCCCGGAACTACGGCCTTCTTCCTGGCGCAGTTCGATGATTCGATCTCTTGCTCTGTCGGTAACGGTTATCATGGTGCTGCTGTAGAACGAATGCTTGATTTGTTGCCTGAAAACTCAGGGAATACCCAAAAAGTTTCAATCTTGACCTGCAAAGATAGCCATTTATGAAAAAATTGGAACATATCGGCATCGCTGTGCGGGACCTCGAAAAAGCCAACGCGCTGTTCGAGAAGCTATTGGGCTCCCCCCATTACAAGGTGGAGGACGTGCCCAGCGAAGGCGTGCGGGTGTCGTTTTTCAACGTTTCGGGCATAAAATTCGAACTGCTGGCGGCGACCCGCCCCGATTCGGCCATTTCCCGGCACATTGAAAAGCGCGGCGAGGGCATCCATCACCTGGCTTTCGAGGTGGATGACCTTGAAAAAGCCATTAGTGAACACGAATCCCTGGGCTTTGCACCCATTAATCCTGTACCAACACCCGGGGCCGACAACAAGCGAATCTGCTTCCTCCACCCCCGGACTACCGGGGGCGTGCTGGTGGAACTCTGCCAGGAACAGCCGGTCAGCGATTCCGCCGATCGTTGAATTGAAGCGCGTTGTAATGCTTCAGCTTCTTCTTCCCCTCACGGGTCTTGTACATGGGCTTTGGTCCGCAGGCGCCAAGAACGAACACGAGCACTACCAGAAGGGCAAAAAATCGTTTCATGGGAATCCCCCTCCAAGGATTTGGAAAGTTACATCAAAAAGGGCGCATTCCGGGAAGAGCGTTAGTTTTGCAGCACATTTGAAGTTTTTCACGCCGTAAAACCCTTCGTATGGCTACCAACCGGACGGAAATCAACCAGTTGGGCGAGTTTGGGCTGATCGACCGGATCGCCCAAAATGCCCGGATCCAAAATGCCAGTTCAATCGCAGGAATTGGCGACGACGCCGCCGTCGTAGATTATGGCGGCGACAGCGTTTTGCTGGCCACGGACATGCTCCTCGAGGGCATCCATTTCGACCTGGCCTACGCACCCCTCCGCCATGTAGGGTATAAGGCCGTTGCGGTAAATGTTTCCGATATCGCCGCCATGAACGGCAAGACGGAACAAGTGACAGTAAGCATCGGCCTCAGCAACCGCTTTTCCGTGGAGGCTGTCGATGAACTTTATGCCGGAATAAAGGCGGCATGCGACAACTACGGCGTGGACCTCGTGGGTGGCGACACCACCTCGTCGCGTTCGGGCCTGGTCATCTCCGTTACGGCGCTGGGCAGGGTAAGTAAAGACCGCATCGCGTACCGCAGCGGCGCTCGTTCTTCGGATATCATTTGCGTAACCGGCGACCTCGGTGCGGCCTACCTCGGCGTCCAGGTTCTCGAACGCGAAAAACAGGTGTTCCTGGCTAACCCCGACATGCAGCCCGCCCTGGATAAATATGAGTACCTCGTCGGCCGTACACTAAAACCGGAAGCGCGTACTGACATTGTTTTTGAAATGGCAGAGAAAGGTGTCGTACCAACCTCCATGATCGACGTCTCCGACGGCCTTGCGTCGGAACTCCTCCACCTGAGCAACAGGTCAGGCGTGGGCGTCCGAATCTTTGAAGACAAGGTTCCCATCGACAACCTCACGTATGACACCGCGCTGGAATTCAAACTCGATCCCATCACCTGCGCACTAAACGGAGGAGAAGACTACGAACTGCTGTTTACCATCTCACCCGCCGACCACGAAAAAATACGACTGCATCCCGACATCCACTTCATCGGCTACGTTCATGAAGACAAGAATCAAAATGTGATGATCTCCAAACAGGGAAGTGTGGTGCCGTTGAGGGCCCAAGGCTGGAATCATTTCAGTGGGCAGTAGTCTTCAGTTGGCAGCCCCTTAAGGGATGCAAGGGCGCGCGAGGGTATGTTCAATCTTCGGGATAGGGGATATACAAAAACCGCGTCAACGCCCGGTCAATGACAAACAGACAACAAAACTCATCGGGATCTTTGTAGGCGTCGATAAATCGTTGACGAAACAATTCTTCTACCAGGCCGCGCTGAATAAACTCATCGAGGAAGGAGGCGTAGTAATGCCATTGGTTGCCCATGGATTCCTTTTCAATAAGCATCAACCCTACGGGCTGCTCTTCTTTACAGATAGGAAAGATCGGGTAGTCGAATCCTCTTCTCCTGATCTGGTATGACGCCTCTTTGAGGTTATCCGCAACCTTAATGAAGTCACCCGAGATTGTTCCCAGGTATTTGCCGTCAAGTTCCGGGTCGTTCTCCATTTCCGCCTTTACTTAATGATATCTACTTATTAGAATACTCATGGCCATCACCGCTTCGGTACCGACTGGCAAAATGCGCCAGCTCCGGAAAGAATTCAGTGAACTCCTCTTTAAAGCTATCGTAGTGCGCGCGCAGGAGTTTTGTGGCTGTTTCCATGCCCGACTCGTAGGGGGTACGCGCTGCCATCCCGTTTAACGCGCGCTGAATGCCCTCAATGCGGGCGTAACTCACCAGCCAGTTGCCACCCACCATGTAGGGAAGCATGGCCTTCACGCCTTCGGGAAGGACATCACGATACGACTCAAGGAGCCGATACACGCCCGCGGCATACAACGTAAGGGGCTCCGAATGGTAATGGCGCCAGTTCGCCGCCAGGAAATGGTCGTAGAACATGTCGGCCACCACTGGCGAATAATGCCGGAGGTTCGGTCGCAGCCGCTGCTTGCTGCGATCCACCACGGGATGGGCGTCGGTGAAGTCGTCAATGGCGCGGTGCAACTCAATGCCAGCAGCAATGCCGGGGCGAAAACGCTCCCTTACGTTCCTTCCCTTCACAAAATCACCAATAAAATTGCCCACCATGACTTCGGGATCATCGCCGGAAAGATACAGATGGGCAAGGAAGTTCATTGCCAAAATTATGCTTTTGCCGAACACGCCGGCACTATTCAATACAACAAACGGCCC
>JAJJPK010000040.1:0-25006 GCA_032907565.1 Cyclobacteriaceae bacterium
CGGCAGGTTCGATCCTGGATCAATTTCCCAACGTGTACGGCCTCGTGAACAACGCCGGCGTCAACGATGGTGTTGGCCTTGAACGGGGAAGTTATGACGCGTTCCTTGCTTCACTTCACAAGAACCTCGTGCACTATTACCTGATGGCGCACTACCTGCTTCCCGCGCTGAAGGAAAGCAAGGGCGCTATTGTCAATATCGGATCGAAGACCGCTGAAACGGGTCAGGGTAATACATCGGCATACGCGGCGGCCAACGGAGGCCGGAATGCGCTTACGCGCGAGTGGGCGGTAGAACTCCTTAAGTACGGCATTCGCGTGAACGCTGTGATTGTCGCGGAATGCTGGACACCTTTATATGAAAAATGGATTGCCACGCTTCCGAATCCAAAAGAGAAGCTGGAATCCATTGTAGCCAAGATCCCGTTGGAGCAACGCATGACGACGGCAGAAGAGATCGCCAACGCTGTTGCGTTCCTGCTCTCAAATGTATCGAGTCACACCACAGGTCAGCTGATACACGTTGACGGAGGATACGTTCACCTCGACCGCGCGTTGGCCAACTCGTGACAACATGGAAGCGTTGATCTGTGAATCCCCAGGAACCCTGCGCTATGGCACGCGGAACGCACCCTTAGCAGGGGAGTACGAGGCATTGCTGCGTGTCAGACGAATCGGCATTTGCGGCACCGACCTGCACGCCTTCGAAGGAACGCAGCCTTACTTCACCTATCCGCGCATTCTCGGTCATGAGCTAGCCGCCGAGATCGTTGAGGTTAATGGCACGAGCGAATTCAAGGCGGGTGATATCGTTACTTTTCTCCCGTACTTTAGCTGCGGCCACTGCGTGGCCTGTCGCCAGGGCAAGACAAATTGTTGCGTAGATCTCAAGGTGTGTGGCGTGCATGTCGATGGCGGCATGGCCGACTATCTTGTGGTGCCCACGGAAAACCTGGTGGCGAGCCGGGGCATTGGCATCGACGCCCTGGCCCTCGTTGAGCCGCTGGCCATTGGTGCGCATGGTGTCGACCGGGCCGGCATCAAGTCGGGGGAGTTTGTGTTAGTTATTGGCGCAGGTCCCATCGGGATGGGCACGATGCAGTTCGCGGGTTTGGCGGGTGCGGAAGTGATTGCGTTGGACCTCGACGAACGTAGGCTTGCCTTTTGTCGTGAGCGCCTGGGAATTCATCACACCATAACAGCGTCTGAGGATGTGCCCGCCCGTCTTCGCGTCATAACGGGAGGCGATATGCCGGCCGTGGTGATAGATGCTACCGGAAATCTGAATGCGATCCAGGAAGGCTTTCAATACATGTCGCACGGCGGCCGCTATGTATTGATCGGTCTGCAGAAAGGGAACATTGCCTTTAGCCACCCGGAGTTTCACAAGCGGGAAGGGACTTTGATGAGCAGTCGTAATGCTACCCGTCGCGACTTTGATCGGGTGATTCGTGCGATTTCGGAAGGAAAGGTTGATCCGGAAGCATATATCACGCACCGTGTGACGTTCGCAGCGGCCGGAGAAGCATTTCCCTCCTGGCTTGACCGGAAATCAGGTGTGATCAAGGCGATGGTGACCCGCGACTGATCAGCTTTTCATTTCATTGTCTTCCTTAAAGAAATCATCTACGATTCCCTTAAGAAGTTCCATGGTGACGGGCTTCTGAAAATAGTCGACCACTTCAGGTGTCGCCTTCGCGCGCTTGATGTCGCTGGGATGATCCGACGAACTGATCACATAGATCTCCATTTTCTTCGGGAGCGTATGTTTCAGCTTCTGGAATTCGGCAAGGAATCCCCACCCGTCAATTCCCGGCATGTAAATGTCAAGCAAGATAATATCAGGAAGATTTTCCGATGATTTCTTGTAATTGAGGAGGTAGTCGATCGCACCCTGTGCGTTGTTGTATATAGTAATGATACTGGCAACCTCCCCCAACTCGGCCAGACGTTTGATATAAAACGATGACATCGGGTCATCGTCGATGATACACAGATTCGAGATTTTTCTAGACATGACCACCAAACTCAGTGACAATCTATCAGTTATTAGTGCGCTACGCAATACGGCCAGCTTTGGCATGTAAGAAAGAAATACAATACGTTTATTTTGAGCCCTGGCCGATCAGGACATTTACCCACATCGGGGAATCCGACCCCTCAGACGGGATATACGGGGCTAGAAAAAAAATTATTTACGACTGTATGGTTCGGTGAAAAATTTCCGCAAAAAACTCTTTTCGTTACTCGCTTACGAACTTCAATCCCACAATGGAGGCAATGAGGAGGCAGAGGAAAAACAACCTCCAGAATTCTGTCGGTTCGCGGAAGATCAGGATCCCTACTACCGCGGTACCGGCCGCGCCAATGCCCGTCCATACAGCGTAGGCAGTGCCCATGGGAATTGTCTGAACGGCGCGTGACAAGAGCCACATGCTGAGGGAAAGACTCACGACAAACCCCATCCACCAGAGGTTGGCGGTCGTTCCCGTGCTTTCTTTCGCTTTGCTCATGCAGGTAGTGAAGCCGACTTCGAACAGCCCGGCCACGATCAAGGTCAACCAGTTCATAGGGATGCTTTCGTTTGAAATTCAGTCGGGCAAAGGTAAGCACTTAGGCGGAAAGCTGCGGTCGGCATGTTTTTGCAGGCTGGCTCAGGATGATTGATGAGGCAGAGTGTGTATTTTGGCTGCCACAAAACGAAAACTTATGAATGCGAACTGGCTATTGGCTCTTTTCCTGCTGGCATCGACGACAATCTTTTCCCAGGCCCAACCTTCCGATGCTCCCCGACTGATCGTCAGGGGTGACGACATGGGTTACTCCCATTCCGGCAATGAGGCGCTGATTCGCTGCTCGCGGGAGGGAATACAGACGTCCATAGAAGTGATTGTACCCTCACCATGGTTTCCTGAAGCGGTGCGCTTTTTGGAGGAGAACCCCGATATCGACGTAGGCATTCACCTGTCGCTGACCAGTGAATGGGACAACGTAAAGTGGCGCCCGGTGTCCTGGTCGCCCAGTCTCACGGACGAGGATGGCTACCTTTACCCGTTCATCTGGCCAAACAAAAACTACCCTGGCCGCGCGTTGTTGGACAACGACTGGAAGCTGGAAGACATAGAACGGGAATTCCGCGCCCAGATTGAACTGGCCATGCGAAAGATTCCACGGATCACCCATGTATCCGGCCATATGGGATGTACGAACGTGAACGAGGAGGTCAGGGCCCTCGTGAAGCGGCTTACTAAAGAATATAATATTGACGTTGACCTGGCGGCGGCGGGCGTGAAGGGCATCACCTACGATGGTCCGCGTATCACGTCGCAGGAGAAAAAGGAGAGCTTTATGAAAATGCTCCGGAAGCTGGAACGTGGGAATACGTACCTGTTTGTTGACCATCCCGGCCTGGACAACGAAGAGTTGCGCGCCATCTCACATATCGGCTATGAGAATGTCGCGGCTGACCGTCAGGGCGTCACCGACGTATGGACCGACCCGGAAGTCAAAGCGCTCATCAAGCAGTTAGGGATACAGCTGGTGAGTTATGCGGATATCAAGAGGGAGTTGGAAGGGAAATGAGAGGAGTGTGAGTGTGAGTGTGAAGAAGTGTGCAGTAAATAGAGGTAGAGACGTGCGACTCGCGCGTCTCATAGAAATCGTAACCTGTCATCGGTAAATCGTTAATCGGTAGTCGGTGGTTTGTGCCCTGCGGTGGGTGTCTGATACACATTCAAGTCCACTCCGGTATCCTGTAGTATGCTGCGCGTTAAATCGATTGAAATTTCCGTATATGCTTGAAACTGTTGACACAACTTCCTAAATATGTATACAACATCAAAGGGTTTCTGATGACGGATTGTAGCGACAGCGTGTTGTGGAAAGGTTTGAAAAGAGGGGATCGCAGTGCCTACGCAATGCTTTATCAGCGGTATGTTGGGCTCCTATACAATTACGCTTCCAGGATTTGTAAGGATCGCGACAGAATCGAAGACTGCATCCAGGATGTATTCGTCGCGTTGTGGAAATACCGGAAAAATCTCGCCGTTACCACCTCCGTAAAATATTATCTGTACCGCGCCCTTCGAAGCCGGATTTTCAAAACAGCTGGAGGGAGCGAATGGACGCTCCAGGATGGCGTACGGTGGGACGACATGGAAAATCTGATCGACTTGTCGCCGGAAGATGAGTTAGTGACCCTGGAGTCGGGCGATGAACGAACCCGCAAGCTGAAAAAATACCTTCACAATCTGTCGCCCCGGCAATACGAGGCGATCATGCTGCGCTTTTACGATGAGTTCAGCTACGACGAAATAGCTGAAATTATGGGGGCAAATCCGCAGTCGGTGCGCAATCTCGTTGCCCGCGGCCTCCTTCAGTTACGCCAATACGCTCAGTTTCTGGCGTAGTCAAACACCCCTTCAGTACCTTTTTCACCGACTTTTATCTGCGGTTTGAAAAAAGTTGCCCTGGAGTGAGTTAAAAAGGCGGTCACGTGACTTTTAGTAATGCATTCGTGTGAAATGGCATTTAAATGAAAGATTACGCGGACTTTGATGCTGGTGACATCGCTCAGGACGAGCTTTTTGTTCGCTGGGTGAAAGAGCCCACGCCGGAATTAGAGGCCAAATGGGTCGCCTGGCTGGCGGAGCATCCCGACAAGGCGGAAGAAGTGGAAGAGGCGCGGCGGATGATCCTCGCGGTCTTGTCCGAACCTGAGCGCTTTCCAACTGAGCACCAGAAGGAAATGATGTGGAACCGGGTTCAGCATCAGATCTGGTTGCAGGAAAGACCCTCCGTGTGGCAAAATAACTTCCTGAGAATTGCGGCGCTGCTTCTGATTAGCGGGGGACTGAGCTATTTCGCCTACCTGTACTCCCAAAAAAACGACGCGGGTGCACAAGGCACGATCGCGAATGCATCCATTCCCGAATATTCGGAGCGCGTAAACAACGGCAACCATCCGCTGAAGATGATTCTCAGCGATGGAAGTTCCATCGTACTGCAGCCCAACAGTTCCCTCCGCTATCCTCAATCCTTCAAGTCGGATGTCCGTCAGGTCTACCTGGAAGGGGAGGCCTTGTTCGACATTGCCCGTGATCCGCGGAGGCCTTTCCTGGTGTACGCCAATGAACTCGTGACGAAGGTGCTCGGTACGAGCTTCTCGGTGAGGGCGTATGATGACGAGCCCAACGTGATTGTGGAGGTGCGGTCAGGAAAGGTATCGGTATTCGCACAGCCGCCCGGTACGGAGCCGCAAGAGACCGACAATCCGAGGCGTGAAGGACTCGTTTTGTCGCCCAATCAGCAGGCCGTGTATTCTCGCGAAGATGCGCGGCTGACCAAATCCCTGTTTGAAAACCCCAGCCTGCTCATTCCCGAAGAGGAGCAGCGGAGCTTTGAGTTCGTGGATGCGAAGATGCGCGACGTCTTCTCTGCACTGGAGAAGGCCTATGGCGTTGAGATCGTGTACGACGAGGAGATTATGAGCGAATGCTACCTCAACGCTTCCCTCACGGATGAGTCGTTGCAGACCAAGTTGTCGCTTATTTGCAAGGCTGTAAACGCGTCATACGAAATTATGGACACCCACATTATAGTATACGGAAAAGGATGTGCGGAATGACTTGACTACACTTTAACCATAAACCGAAAGCCCCAACGACATGAAGACCTAAACCATTCAAGAAAAGAGAGCCGGCGACAAGGAACGCCGCCGACTCCGTAATGCTCCTCGCGTGCCCATCCGGCCAGGGATGGGGGGAGCGTTTTCCTTAACAGTAAACCTTTAAGAAAAACCTAGTAAAAGTATGCAAAAACTGCTACAAGTATCGACTTGGGCGTACATTATGAAGGTTTCTCTCGCGCAAATCCTCCTTGCAGGCCTATTCCTGAGCTTCGCATACGCCAACGAAGGCGAGGCCCAGAGCGTCTTGGATAGTAGGATTAGCATTCAGCTGGAGAACACCACCATTCGTTCGGCTCTGTCCCGAATTGAGAGACTCACCGACGCCCGGTTTCTTTACCATTCGCAACTGGTTTCTTCAAGGGAGAAGATCACCCTCCACGAAGAAAATACACCGCTGTCCGAAGTGCTCGACAAGATTCTGACGCCCCTTGAAATCGGATACGAGGTTTCGGGCAATCAGATCGTGCTCATCAAGCTTCGGCGGTCACACCTTCGCGTTGACGGACCTGTGCCGCAGGACACTGAAGGGCTTGCATCTATATTAATTGGGGTTAGCGGCCGGGTCGTTGACAGCGACGGGGTCCCGCTTCCAGGCGTAAACATCGTTGAGAAGGGCACCACGAATGGCACGACCTCAGACGCCGACGGCCAATACGCCATCAACGTAGCCGACGAAAACTCAATTCTCGTGTTTAGCTTCATCGGCTATGCACCCCAGGAAATCCGCGTGGGAACCAGCACGACTATTAACGTGGTCATGCTGGATGATGTCACAAGTCTCAGTGAAGTCGTGGTCATCGGATATGGAGAACG
Source organism: Cyclobacteriaceae bacterium (assembly GCA_032907565.1). GTDB lineage: Bacteria > Bacteroidota > Bacteroidia > Cytophagales > Cyclobacteriaceae > ZC4RG29. The sequence continues at coordinate 6,502 of JAJJPK010000040.1, forward strand.
CGAAAAGAAGGACGTCACGGGAGCCATCTCTTCGATGGATGCAGAGCAAATATCCAAGAGTACGGCAATGACCCCCGAACTGGCTATGCAGGGACGCATGGCCGGCGTGTTTGTGGGGACCCCCAGCGGTAATCCGTTCGACCGCCCGAATATCCAGATTCGCGGTGTCGCCACCTGGGGATTTGCCGAACCGCTTTACGTGATTGATGGCGTGCCCATCCTTGAGGGTGCAGCCAGCAGTCCGAATGCAGGCTTTCAGGACATCCGGTCGCCGATCAACATCATGACCTCGATCAATCCGAATGATATCGAGTCCATATCAGTACTTAAAGACGCGTCCGCGGCTGCCATCTACGGTGTGCGTGCCTCCAATGGTGTGATTCTTATCACAACGAAACGCGGCAAGTCCGGTACACCCAAGGTCGAATTCAATGCGCAGCGCGGCGTGCAAAATGTCGCCAAGACGTTTGATGTGCTGAACACCGCTGACTACACCGCCCTGTACCGGGAGGTTTATGCCAACAACCCGACCGCGGTTGGAAGCATGCCATCTGTATTTGATCCCAACAGCCCGGATTTTCTTGGCAACAGCCCTACGTACGACTGGCAGGATGCGCTTCTGAACAAAGATGCGATTATTGAAGATTACGGCATTCGCGTTTCTGGCGGCAACGAATCGACAACGTACTACGTCTCGGGAGGATACGGCCGCACGGAAGGTTCGCTTCTTGAAAACTACCTCGAACGTTTTTCGCTTGCATCCAACGTCACCAGCAAGATCTCCAGAGTTATTGAGACGGGAATGAACATCAAGCTGAGCGTAAATAAGGCACTTGACAATACCGGTGCCGACCTCGGCTACGTCTCCCGTACGCCGCCCTGGCAGCCCATCTACGACCCGTCTGATCCTACGGGCTACGCCCCATCGGTGCATTGGGAATTCGAACCAAACCCTGACTTCAACCTTAACCTGGTCAACCCAGGTCCTGCTCAAATTGCAGTTGGAGATCCGCAGTTTCTGTATGGCCCGGCTACCTATGCCAACGTATTTGGTCAGCAGGCTACATCGGAGAGAACTTTCGATTTATTCAGAACGATAGGAAATGTTTACCTCCAGATTGAGCCGATCGTAGGTCTCAAGATCAAGGGGAGCCTCAGCGGAGATTACTACTTCAACCTTCGCAAAGAATGGTCGGAGTACTCCGGGTGGCGCTTTTCGCAGACTCCGGGTAACCCTTATGACGGTCACGATGGCACGGCCAAAGGATCGTACGGCGAACGTCAAAGCCGTAACCTGAACCTGGTAAGGGAACTTACCGTCAACTACAACAGGAGTTTTGGCGACCACAATGTTGATATCCTGTTCAACGCGATGGACCAGGAAAGTACCTGGCGATACACTGACGCGAGTTCGGGACAGATCAACTATACGGATCCTAACTTCCGCAATGTGGGTAACAATCCTCCGTTCAACGGAACATTTACCGGAAGGGTGCCGCAGGCGCTGCAAGGATATCTTGGGCGCGTAAGCTACAAGTACCAGGACCGCTACTACTTTGATGCTACGGTTCGTCGCGACGGTGCTTCAACGTTCGCACCCGGTTATCGCTGGGGAACATTCCCGTCGTTTGCCGCAGGATGGCGGATCAGCTCTGAGCCGTTCTTCCAGTCTGCGAACATCACGTTCATCAACGACCTGAAATTCCGTGGTGGATGGGGTGAGCTTGGAAACAAAGAAACGTCGCAGGGCTTTGCCTATCTGTCTGGCGTGAACGGAACACCTGACTATTCACTGGGTTCCGGAAACGGCAACCCTTACGGTACGCAATATGCCGGTGTGCGTCTTCCCAACTTCCCTAACTTCGATCTGACGTGGGAACGAGTACGCACTACGAACGTCGGTTTCGACGCCGTGATGCTAAACAACCACGTGACCCTTACGGCAGAATACTACAGCCGATATACGGAAGGTGTGATCCAGCTCGTGCAGCTTCCCCCGAGTTCGGGTATCGAGGCCGCTACGGACCTTAACATAGGGAACGTACGAAACAATGGAGTAGAGGTGCAGGTGGGATACAACAACACGTTTGGCCGTCTGGGCTTCAATGCATCGGCGAACTTCACGACCGTGCGGAACAGGCTCGTGAAAATGTACCAGGGAACGCCCTTTGGTGGCACGGGTGGACGCTACCAGGAAGGATACCCGCTGGGGTATCTGTGGGGTTGGAAGGTTGGCGGCATATTCCAGAACGACCAGGAGATTGCCGATTGGAAGGCCGTTTATGAAGATGGCATCGGGACCAATAATCAGGTGCCAGGCGACATGTACTTCCTGGATCTCTATGGCTCGCCCGAACCGGGTCAGATTATCAATCCTGAACCCGACGGCATCGTCAACAACAACGACCGCACTTACCTTGGCAAGCCTATAGCCGGATACTTCTACGGCCTGAACCTGGGCTTTACCTACGGCGGATTCGATCTTACCGTATTCCTTCAGGGCGTCGGTGATGTTCAGAAATACAACTATCAACGCGCCGGTGGTGAAGGGATGTCGAGCACTGGAGCCAATCAATGGGCTACAACTCTGAATCGCTGGACTGGTGAAGGCACCAGCACTACAATGCCTCGGGCTGTATTTGATGATCCGAACAGCAACAACCGGTTCTCAAGCCGCTTTGTTGAGAATGCCGGATTCCTCAGATTGAAGAATGTTCAGCTCGGCTACACCGTGCCTTCCACACTGCTGGAAAAGACCGGTGTGATCGACAACGTACGGGTGTTCCTGAGTGGAACAAACCTGCTGACGATTACGGACTGGACCGGCCCGGATCCGGAGAACGACGTCTTCCCGCCGCTTCGCCAGGTGATGTTAGGTATCAGTGCCACATTCTAAAACGGAGGAACGACCATGAAAAGCCATACAAAAAAACTGACACTGCTGGTGCTGTGTCTGACTTTCATAGGATACAATTCCTGTAATGAATCGCGCCTTGATATCGCGCCCGGTTTTCCCACGGAGGAATCATACTTTGCCGAGGAGATAGAATTCACGCGCGCGATATACGGCGTGTATGCCAAGATGAGCGACTTCTATTGGTACAATGCCAGCCAGGAAGCCTTTGTTACGCCGATATGGTATCTTACCGGCGACGACATCACGACTACCGGACAGGATGAGTTCGAGATTTTCAGCAACATTCAACCTGGAAGCGGAAGGCTCAACTACTTCTTCCGCGCACTGTATCAATTGATCGGTCGTGCTAACGTAGTTCTGGAAAAGAACGCTGCGGTTGAGGATGGAATCTACGTAACGCCTGGTCTAAAGGATGCCCATCGCGGTGAAGCGCTGTTCCTTCGCGGGTTTGCCTACTTCATGCTCTGGAATGTTTGGGGAACGGCACCGCTGATTACGGAACGCCTCAAGAGCCTGGATGATACCAAACCACCGAGCTCAACCGGCACTGAACTTCTCGATCAGGCAATAACAGACTTCACGGAAGCGGCAACCTTGCTGCCCGACGCCTGGCCTGAAGGCGATCGCGGAAGGGTGTTCAAGAGTTCGGCACGCGGCATGCTCGCCAAAGCGCTCGTGTTCAGGGGAACGGTGACCGGCAATGCGACCGACTACCAGGCTGCCATTACGGCGGCTGACCAGATTACTGATCGTGTGCTGGTCCCTGCGTACGACGACAACTTCGCCGCCGACACGGAGAACAACGACGAGTCGCTGTTTGAATATCAGGCGTCGCAAGCCTTTGCCGGCGACAACATCTGGTTGCCTAACGACTTCGACAACGCCATCGGATCTCTATCCGCGTTCTGGGGCTTTTACAACAATGCGTTCAACATGTTCGGTAAGGCTCCATTCATCGCGACGACGAAATTGCGCGACATGTTTGACGCCGATGACCCACGTCTGGAACTGTCGCTTGATCCTTCCAACCTGGAGTTCAGGAAATATGTTACACGCGATCAGTTAAATCCGACAGGCGGCGCATCCAATAACAATCCGCGCATCCTGCGGTACGCTGACGTGCTCCTCCTGAAGGCCGAGGCGCTGAATGAGTCCGGTGGGTCCACCACCGAGGCCATCAACCTCATCAACCAGGTGCGCGCCCGCGCGCGTGGCGCCGGAACATCTCCGGCAGATCGCGACAACACCGTGACTGACCGCAATGTGATACGCCAATGGATCATGGATGAGCGACTGATGGAACTGGCAGGTGAAGGGCAACGGTGGTTCGACATCCGCCGCTGGGCTATCGCAGCCCAGATCACCCCCGACAATGCCTTCTTTTCATCGGCTATACCGGGCGACATGGGATTCCAGTCAAAGCACTTGTACTTCCCCATACCTACAGAAGAAACGGACGCGAATCCGAACATCACTCAGAATCCCGGCTACTGACATCCGGACTGGGTTAATAATTGGTTACGAAAGTGCGCCCCCCATCGGGGGGCGCGCCTTCTGTTACCTCCTATGTGAATTGAATCAATATCCAAAGCGTTGAAGCGATGATTAAAGAGTATCCGATCATTGATGAGATCAACATAGATAACCTGTCAGCGACGCCCAAATACATGCAGGTTGCCAAGGCGATCCTGAAAGCAGTCTACGAAGAGCGCATCAAAAAGAACGAAACACTTCCATCTATAAATGAGCTAAGCTTTTCGCTCGACATATCGCGGGATACGGTAGAAAAAAGCTATCGCCACCTGAAGCAGCGCGGAATTATCGGTTCCGTCCCGGGTAAGGGGTTCTTCGTCAAGAGCAACGAGATGCACAAGCGCTACAAGGTGCTCCTGCTATTGAATAAGCTGAGCGAGCATAAAAAGGTAATGTACGATGCCCTGCTCGAAACGTTCGACGGTAACGCAGAAGTAGACATATACGTCTACAACAACGACTTCACCACTTTCAAGAAAATTATCCTCAACCGGCTGGAAGACTACAGCCATTTCGTGGTGACCGCACTCTTTTCAGGTCGCGCCGAAGACGCCGGCGAGGTGATGAGCTTAATACCGCGTGATAAACTTATTGTCGTCGACAAGCTGGTACCGGGATTGCCCGACTGCTACGCTGCGGTCTATGAGAATTTCGAAAGCGATATCTACAATGCCCTGACGCGTATGCTCGATCGGGTCAGCAGCTATCAGAGACTGAAAGTGATTTTCCCCGACAGCAGCTATTATCCCCCGGAGATCATTCGCGGGATCCGAAAGTTTGCCGCTGACCACCGTTTTCGATTGGTTGTCACACCAACCCTTGAGCGTGCGGGCGTCGACCAGGGCGACCTGGTAATTACCGTGCGCGACAAAGACCTCATGGCGCTGGTAGACTACATCATGAACACCGAACTTAAGCCGGGTAAGGACGTGGGAATCATCTCATACAACGAATCGCCTTGCAAAAAGTACATCCTCGGTGGCATCGCAACGGTATCAACGAATTTCCGTTTCATAGGTGAACAGGCAGCCCGGTTGATCATGGAAGGCGCACGCGAGCAAGTAGCTGCTCCGTTCGAGATTCATGTGCGGGCCTCGCTGTAGGAATCTATAATGCGATCTATCCGCGAATGTGCTCTAAGTGGTTCAAAAAACTTGTTGAACCACTTAGAGCACATGCGGAACACATATCCTTGGACGAGACCCCATCCCTTCTTACTTCCCTACTGATCATCGACCACCGACCCCGATTAGCTGATCTGATCCCACTATTCCCTCCACACGCCCCTCGTCCCCTAAAGGGGCTCCACCCGCCGATTACCGATCACCCTCACCAAACTACCTCCGTGCTACCGCCTTCACACGCTGTCCATACACAAAGAACTGCAACGGCCCATTGTTGTTGCTGACGAGCAGAACCTTCCGTCCGCCGACGGAGCGAAGCAATTCAATGTACCGGACATTTCCATCGGCAAGAAACCCGGATTCGTAATGGGGTAAAGGTGTCCAGTTGAGCGCATCGTCGCCCATGAGAACGATCCCTAAGGACGCATCAAAACGCCCGAATAGCGTTTCCTGGTCGTAATTGTTACCTATCAGAACCAGGTCAGCGTGACCATCGCCATTAATATCGTCAACGACAACGTCGTTTACAGTCGAAATTTGGGCAATGTCCGGTAGGTCAACTACTTGGAATGATTTGCCTCCCTCGTTGATCATAACTACCGATTCGAGCTTCCGGGCGTCGAGGGTAAGTGCGCCCTCCAGTTCCTCCGTTGTGAACGCTTGCTGGAAAGGTGTAATTGCATACTGCGTGAAGGTCTCAAACCGGCCCTTCACCTTTGGCAGCTGATCGATCAACACCAACCGGTTATGGACGATGAAACGTTCACCGTCGAATTCATTATAGTATGTAATCACCGGATCGATCGAGCCGTTGTTATCGAAATCCTTTGCTACGATCTGAACAGGGTTTTCCGCGGATGATCGGAAAAATGAATTCCCACCCGTATTTCCCGCGATGATATCCAAGAAGCCATCGCCATTCAGATCGGCTGCCTTGACGCAATTCCACCATCCGCTGGTTTGAGCCAGTCCGTAGTCTTGTGTCATTTCAACGAATTCGCTTCCTGCATTTCTAAAAATGCGCACAGGCATCCATTCTCCTGCTACGATCAAGTCTGGATTGCCATCATTGTCCACATCGGCCCAGACGGCAGATGATATCATGCCGGGATTCGTTAAATCTGGATGAAGGGAGTCCGTGATGTCGGTAAACTTGCCGCCATCATTTCGCAACACATAGCTTCTGGGTGCGTGAGGATACTGACCTTCGAGCAGCCTCCCGCCGACAAAGAGATCCATGTCACCGTCGTGATCGATATCCGCTGCGGCAACGCACGACGCAGAGGTGCGGATGTCTGGAAGAACTCCCTCAACAAGGGTGAAAGTGCCGGTACCGTCGTTTCGGTAGATGCTATGCACTGCCGCTGGCCGGCCCGCACCGGGTGACGCGCTGGCTACGTACAAGTCGAGGTCGCCGTCCCCATCGAAGTCCACAAACAAGGCGCCCCCGTCGTCCCCTGTCATTGGCGGGAGCGATTGGTTCAGCGAAAAGCTGCCGTCGGGCAGTTGGATGTATATCCCCATGGGTTCGCCCTCTTCGCCGCCAACGTAAAAATCGTCGAGACCATCACCGTTCACGTCGCCACGGGCGAGACAGGGTCCGAAACGCGAAAGCTCGTGCATCAGCGTCCTTGTCGAAAGGATATCGGAAGGACTCTTTTCCTGGTGCCTGTGGGCCACTAGCTCCATGCGTTGCATTAGGGTTTGATTCCTGGCCGGCGTGCTGCGCATGGGTTGCGCAGTTTTCTTCGAGTACATCACAACCGTGTCGGCGGGCAGCGAAAGAAATCTCGTGCAGGTACTGTCTGGCCATACGATAAGCACGGAATCGACACTCGAATTTTGGCCAAGGCCGAAGTGTGCGGCTCGTTCTACGGTCGACTGAAAGCCGCGGAACGGCGTCATCTCGACAAGTTGACTTCGCCCACCGGCGTAGACCAGGACCTTTTCGTTGACCGGTATTTGCTCCGGGATAAGACGGATGAAGTGATTTCGCTCCTGTTGGCGGTTAGCGGTGTTTTCGTAGAGAATAACTTCCTGGTCGATGTTGTTCGTAACAAGATCGAGATCGCCATCGTTGTCCAGATCGACGTAAGCTGCACCATTGGTAAATGTCGGCAACGAGGTTCCCCATTCTTCCGTCTTGTCTTCGAAGATCAGCGTGCCGTTATTTCTGAATATTGGGTTGGGCAACTTGACGTCCGGCAGTCGCGCCAGTTCTTCGTGAAGTTGCTTTTGTCGCGTTTCGGTAGTGCCAAAGGGACTTCCGCCAAGTCCGAAAAATACAAAGTCGAGATTCGTGACGTCCTTTCGATACCCGTTTCCTACGAAGAGGTCTTTATATCCGTCGTTATCGAAATCGGCAAAAAGGGGTGCCCAGCTCCAGTCGGTTTTGGCGATTCCCGCAAGAAAGGCAACTTCGGAGAACAGGTACGCACCATCGGGCGACGGGCCGCGGTTGAGTTGGAGTGTATTGCGCATGTATTGGGGTTCATACCCCATATCCAGGGCCATGTGAAAGAAATCGTAGTTCTGCCCCGGCGTCATCAACTTCTGGCGCTCATGATCCGGCGGTAACATGTCGACAGCGACAATGTCCGGAAGGTTATCGTTATTGAAGTCGGCGATGTCAGCGCCCATTCCATTGTGCGCCTGGTGCTTGAGGTAGTCGCTTATCCGGTTCACAAAGGTGCCGTCGCCCTGATTTATCCAGAGCAGGTCGTTCGAGAGGAAGTCGTTGGAGACGTAAATATCGGGCCATGAATCGTTGTTAATATCGCAGACAACTACGCCGAGCCCGTATCCTTCGATTGAGATGCCTGCTTCCCGGGAAACATCGGTGAAGGTGTTGTCGCCGTTATTTCGGTAGAGCTTGTCGGTAGATTCCGCCTCGCCGTTCATTCGCCTGGGGCGAAGGTTATTGCGGTTGAATTTTTCAAGCCAGTTGTTCAGCAGGTACATGTCCGGGTCCCCATCCTTGTCGTAATCGAAGAAAGCCGCCATCGTGCTGTACGAATCGTCGTCGAGGCCATAAGCCTCAGCTTCTTCGCGGAAAACGGGAACGCCGTCAGTAACGCCCTGATTGACGAAAAGCAGGTTCTTTCGGTCGTCGGGACTGCCAATCCCACCCACGCACAGATAGATGTCGTCCAAACCATCACCGTTGATATCCACCACGGAGATGCCCGTAACCCAACGGTTAGTTGTCGTACCCGACTTTTCTGTAACGTCTTCGAATTGCAGATTGCCCTTGTTCAGATAAAGACGACTCGTGACTTGGTTTCCTCCGAAATAAAGATCGTAAAGGCCGTCATTGTTGAAATCGCCGACGCCAACTCCGCTGCCGTTATAGATGTACTCAAAAGTGAGGGCGTTGACTGAGTCGTCAGTTACAAGCGTATTTTGGAACGCAATACCCAAATCCGGGCCAAGATGGGTGATAAACAGCGTTTCAGGCTTGTCCTTGCAAGCCTGTGCCAAGACGCCGACTATCAGCCCTATCCATGCAAATCTCATATTCAGTCAAAGATACAGGACAGGACACCGAAAGCCGACTAGCACTGTCCTGAGCGGTTGAGGCATGGGCAAAAACTCCGGGTACAGGACGGTTTCTAGCGGTTTTTTTTGTTTTTTGGATTTCCTAACCAAACCAACGCCCATGAAGAGAAAAACGGGTCGCCGGACCTTCATCAGGAACATCGGGCTGGGGAGTCTCGGCGCGGTAGCGCTTCCCGGGACTTCCCTTGCGACCGAAAAGGCCGGCGTAGCGCCAGCGTCAAAACCGCAAGCGTCACCGCGCCGCACCGCACGGCAATACAACGACTATTATACGGACACGCAACTAAGCCGTATCGCTTTTCCTATAGGCGGTATCGGTACTGGGATGTTTTGTCTCGAAGGCACAGGTGCAATTTCCCACATGTCAATTCGGCATCGGCCGGAATTGTTTCATGAGCCGACGATGTTTGCTGCGCTTGCGGTGAAGGGCGTGGAAAAAGGGTCCAAAGTACTGGAAGGGCCCGTGCCCGACTGGAAGAAATTTGGGTATCGGGGTGCTGGCAATGGTTCGGGAGGCACTACCTACGGTTTGCCCCGATTCAGCAGCGCTAAGTTCCTGGCGAGATTTCCTTTCGGCATCATTGAACTCGAAGACGACGATCTGCCCGTGACGGTGAAAATTACAGGGTGGAATCCATTCATACCCAACGATCCGGACAGTTCGGGCCTCCCGGTGGGTGGTTTCGAGTACGAGTTCAGGAACACAGGCAGTAGCAGCCTTGACGCTGTTTTCTCCTATCATTCGCGCAATTTCCTCTCTGTGGAAGGGGGCACGAACAGCATTCGAAGCAGATCCGGAGGATTCATTCTCTCGGAGGCGGGTACTGAGCAGAAACCCCAACAGAAGGCTGACTTTTCCATCAGCGCTCTGGAGCCCAATGTCGTGGTGGATCACTGCTGGTTCCGTGGTGGATGGTGGGATCCACTTACTATGGCCTGGAATGCCGTCAAGAATGCGGAACTGCGGGCGGTAGATCCCGTGGAGAAGGGCGCTCCGGGCGCATCGCTGTTCGTCCCGATAACTTTGCGGCCCGGTGAAACGCGTACGGTACGGGTTGTAATGGCCTGGTACGTGCCTGAATCAGACGTGCGTCATGGAAACCCAGCCGAGCCCGAAGACTGCGATCCGAAATCAGGATGTTGCAACTCGCCTTCGGATGTTGGTCTTGATCCCTTTAGTGAGAAATTCAGCGGTGAGCATTTCAAACCCTGGTACAGCAGCCGCTTTAAAAATGTAGAGGAGGTTGCCGACTTCTTCATTGCCAACTATGAAGAGCTCAATGCGCGGTCAGCGCTCTTCCGAGATACGTTCTACAAAACAACGCTGCCTCCGGAAGTCGTGGAAGCAGTAGCTGCCAATCTTACCATTCTGAAATCGCCCACTGTAATGCGGCAATACGACGGCCGCTTGTGGAACTATGAAGGATGTGGAGATGATTGGGGTTGTTGTCATGGCTCCTGTACCCACGTCTGGAACTACGCACAGGCGCTGCCGCACCTGTTCCCCTCGCTGGAGCGAAGCCTGAGACATACCGAGTTTTGCGAGAATCAAAGCGCCGCCGGGCACCAGACGTTCCGGGCATCACTTCCCATTCGCCCCACCGACCACGGCTTTCATGCGGCAGCAGATGGTCAGTTGGGCGGAATTATGAAGGTGTACCGCGAATGGCGCATCAGCGGCGATAACGAGTGGCTCAGAAAAATGTTCCCAATGGTCAAGGTAAGCCTGGACTACTGTATCGCTACCTGGGATCCCAGGGAAAGGGGCGTACTGGAGGAACCCCATCACAACACCTACGACATCGAGTTTTGGGGACCCGATGGCATGTGCACGAGCTTCTACCTCGGTGCCCTTCAGGCAGCGGTCAGGATGGGCACGGCGCTGAAGCAAAACGTGTCGCGGTATCGGCGTTTGCTGACGCGCGGACGGAAAGCTATTGAGACGGAGCTGTACAACGGAGAATACTTCATTCAAAAAATTACTGTCGACGGCCTCAATGCAGCCAATCCCGTCGAAGCGTCGCAGATATCTATCGGTGGCCATTATTCGCAGGAGGCCCTTGACCTGCTGAGAAAGGAGGGACCCAAGTACCAATACGGCGAAGGTTGTTTGTCAGACGGCGTGCTGGGTGCCTGGATCTCGCGCATGTGCGGGCTTGACGACCCGTTCGATTCAGAAAAAATCCGGAACCACCTCGTCGCGGTTCACAAATACAACCTTAAGGAAGATCTCAGCGACCATGCCAATCCACAACGACCCGCCTATGCGTTTGGAGAGGACGGCGGCTTGCTCTTGTGTTCGTGGCCGCGCGGCGGAAAGCTTTCGCTCCCTTTTGTGTACAGCGATGAAGTGTGGACAGGCATCGAATACCAGGTCGCGTCTCACCTGATGCTGTGCGGCGAAGTCGAGAAGGGATTAGAAATTGTACGCACATGCAGGGATCGTTACGACGGAACTGTTCGTAACCCCTTTAACGAATATGAATGCGGGAGCTGGTATGCCCGCGCGCTTGCCAGCTACGGGCTGTTACAGGGACTCACGGGAGTACGTTACGACGCCGTGGATAAGACGCTTTACGTCGATTCAAAGATTGGCGACTTCACCACCTTCCTGTGCACGGCTACCGGCTACGGCACCGTAACCTTGCGCGGCGAAGAGGTTACGATGAATGTTGTGTCAGGATCAGTACCCATCAATGAAATACGTCTTGCAGGAAAAAAAGTAGGATGAATCGGACCATAAGATCACTTTTGCCGCTCCTCGTAGCGCTCATTGCCATTTCTTGTGGCGCGCAACGGGAGGAAGAAGAAATAAGGCCCCCCAATATCATCTATATCATCGCCGATGACCTCGGGTACGGCGATCTGAGTTGCTACGGACAGAAGCATTTCCAGACTCCAAACATCGACCGGCTGGCAGAAGAAGGCATGCGCTTCACGCAGCATTACGCAGGAACGACAGTATGTGCTCCGTCGCGATCGGTATTGATGACAGGTCTTCATACCGGACATACACCGATCCGCGGTAACAAGGAATGGCAACCGGAAGGCCAATGGCCGCTACCCGACTCAGCTTACACGATGGCCGAGATGCTAAAGACAGCGGGCTACGTAACTGGTGCATTTGGAAAGTGGGGGTTGGGTTTCGTCGATACAGAAGGTGCACCGCATCGCCAGGGATTCGATCGCTTTTATGGCTACAACTGTCAGCGCCTGGCGCACAACTACTACCCGGCGCATCTCTGGAACAATGAAGAGAAGATTATACTGGAGGACAATACCGGTTTGGCAAAGGTGACTTATGCTCCCGAACTCATTCATCGTGAGGCGTTGGAATTCCTAAACGCAAACCGCGACACTACTTTTTTCCTGTATTATCCTTTGATAATGCCTCATGCCGAACTCGCCGCTCCCGAGCCGTACATGGAGCGGTTCCGTGGAAAATTTCTGCCTGAGAAGTCGTTTGAAGGAGTGGATGATGGCGAGCGTTTCCGCAAGGGACCATACGGTTCGCAACCTGAATCGCATGCTGCCTTTGCGGCCATGGTGACGCTTATCGATGACATAGTTGGTGAACTGCTGCAACGGGTGAATGAACTGGGTCTCGATGAGAATACGCTCATCATTTTCACCTCTGACAACGGTCCGCACGTCGAAGGCGGTGGCGACCCTGACTACTTCGACAGCAACGGTATCCTGCGCGGCTACAAGCGCGACCTATACGAAGGGGGCATCCGTGTCCCAATGATCGCCCGTTGGCCTGGTCGTATCAAGGCAGGCAGCGTGTCGCATCACGTATCGGCTTTTTGGGATGTTATGCCCACGATTGCCGATCTGCTGGATGTCGAAATGGAAGTCACGACCGACGGCATTTCGTTTCTTCCCGAACTTCTTGGCAACACGACGCAACAGCAGAAGCATGATGTGCTGTATTGGGAATTTCACGAGCAGGGAGGAAGACGCGCCTTGCGGGTAGGCGAGTGGAAGTTGGTGCAATACAACGCGTGGTCTGAATCGCCCGGCGCATTCGAACTGTACAATCTGCGCGAGGATGAAGGCGAAACCAAAGACGTGGCCGACCAATTTCCGGAAAGGGTAGAAGAGCTTGCGGCGCTCCTGCCGGAGCAGCGGACGCCATCGCCGGTATTTGAAATCAAAACTCAGACCGCCGGAAACGTCCAGGGCTCGCGGTAATGAGGTCGGATGAACGCGTTGGCAGCTTTATTGTCGCCGAAATTGGCTGTTGCCTCATTCCATTTTAACTGAGTGCCGGTGCGGAGGGCGATGTTGCCCATGTGTGCGTAGAGGGCGACGAGCCGGCCGATCTCGATAGGGCAATTCGGATCCTTTCTTGATCGAATGCATTCGATGAAGTTCTGCATGTGCTCCCGATGGTAGTCTCGGCCACCCTGACGTGGTATTGCAGGCACTTTGTAGACGCCGTCTTCAACTTCCGGAAATACTTCCCAGCCGGCCCGGTCGATAACCAGGGTGGCGAGGTCACCCACATAGGCGATACCATAACGTCTTCCGTATGGGCCGTTTTGTGTTCCAGCGGTATGATCCCACGTGATTATGTGATCGGGCATCTGGTAGATTACGCTCATAGTGTCGAATGTCTCATGATCGTAGTCGGGGAACGCCCAATTCCCACCCGCTGCTGACACGGATAGAGGGAGCGTTGTTGTGTCCCTGGCCCACAGTGCCATATCGAGGAGGTGAACACCCCAGTCGGTAAGGAGCCCTCCGCCGTAATCCCAGAACATGCGCCAGGAGCTGTGAAATCGCGCGGCATTAAAAGACCGTTGCGGGGCGGGTCCCAGCCACATGTCAAAGTCAACGCCCTCGGGCACCGGGCTGTCGGGCACCTTCTTTTGGCCGATGCCGTAGGCGAAGTTGCCCCACACGTTGATCTTTCGTAGCTGGCCGATGTTACCGTTCCTGATGTAGTCGAGGGCTCTTGTCCAGTGGTCACCGCTTCGTTGCTGTTGACCTACCTGGACCACGCGGTTGTATCGACGTGCTGCCCTCACCATCACATCGCATTCGGCGATACTGTTGGCTAAAGGTTTTTCAACGTAGACGTCTTTTCCTGCCTGACAGGCATAGACGAACGGCAGGCAATGCCAGTGGTCCGGCGTTCCAATGATTACGGCATCGAGGTCGCGGCTTTCCAGAAGTTTTCGAAAATCGCCAAATTTTTTAGGTGCCTTGCCTTGAATGGCTCGTACGTCTTCGGCTCTCTTGTCGAGGATGGACGTATCGACGTCGCAGAGGCGAAACCCATGCTCCTGCAGCCGATGAGTCCTACTAGAACCTTATCGTTTGCAGAAGAAGTAGGTTTCGCCGCGGATGATAGGGGAGCCGACAAAATACCAGACAGGCCCACACCAGCAACAAACCGGGATGAATCCGAAAGGAACTGCCGGCGGGAAGATTTGGATTTGCTCATAAGCAGCGGCCGTCCGTTGACGAAAGTATTATCGAAATGACGATACGACCTCTTTCAACAACCTTACAGCGCCCAGGCCTTCTCGCCCTTCTTGTACTCGATGCAGCCTTCATACCGACCCGGGACGGGCACGTAACGAAGCGCCTTGGTAGCGCCCACTTCCGACGTAAAGTAGCCCCAGAGTGTGAGCTGCTTCATCAGCGTGAAGTAGTGGTTGGGATCGGATCCCGACTTGCTGTCGTTGTACGCCTTGGCTTCTGCGTCGATCTCCACGAGGAGGTCGTGCCTTTCTTCAGCAGAGAGGTCCATGAAATCTTTTCCGTATTTCTTATCGGACGCTTCATTGAGCTTGCCGATTCCCTCCATGAAGATTTCCTGATCCTTTTCTTCGTAACAGTCGGTCACTATAACTTTCATGAATTCGCCGATGGCGGCAGCTTTCGCGCCGGGCGAGGAGGCAGTCGTGGGCAGGATCGTCTCGCCCACTTCATCGAGCAAGCTGATGACGTCAGGGGAGAAGGTCAGGGTTTCTGCAGGCGCCGAGCTATTTCGGCAACCAGTCAGGAAGGCCTCGGCACCCACTATGGTTCCGCCGAAAAGTAGAGCGACCCTCGATAATGCTTCTCTTCTATTCATACGTATAGGCTTTGTTCGTTCTTAAAATATGATCAAAGGTTCATGCGTTTCAATTCCCGCACCGCGTAGTCGGCGGCTCTTGCCGTGAACGCCATATAGGTCAACGACGGGTTCTGGCACGCGGCCGAAGTCATAAACGATCCGTCGGTGACAAACACGTTCGGCGCATCCCAGACCTGGTTCCACTTGTTGAGCACCGAAGTCTTGGGATCTTTGCCCATGCGCGCTGTTCCCATCTCGTGAATACCACGCCCGGGTGTACCGTCGCCATCGCCACCGCCTACATCTTTTACGCCGGCGGCTTCCAGCATCTCCATGGCGTCGTTTAGCATGTCTTTCCGCATGTTGAGCTCGTTTTCTTTCAGTTCACAGTCGATAGCCAGCACATTCAGACCCCATTTGTCGGTACGGGTCTTGTCCAGCGTGACTTTGTTTTCGTGGTACGGAAGGATTTCACCGAAACCTCCCATGCCAATCGTCCACCGTCCCGGCTCCGTAAGCGCCTCTTTGAATTCAGCACCGATGCTGTATTCAGCGATCGAACGCTCCCAGTTTTCGCGGCTGGCGGCACCCTGATATCCGAATCCTCTCAGGTAGTTACGCTTTTCACCGTTCATATTGCGGAACCTGGGAATGTAGAAGCCATTCGGTCGGCGTCCGTAGTAATACTTGTCCTCATAGCCTTCGACCCAGCCGCCTGCACCAACACCGAGGTGGTGGTCCATCAGGTTATGCCCGAGTTCGCCGCTACTGCTGCCGAGACCATCTGGCCACACATCGGTGGCGGAGTTCATGAGTATCCAGGTCGAATTGAGCGTGGAGGCGTTCAGAAATACAATCTTCGATTTGTATTCATAGGTCTGATTCGTCTGCGCGTCGAGAACCTCCACGCCGGTGGCGCGTTTCTGGTCTTTATCGTACAATATCTTCGTTACGATGCTCCACGGACGCAGCGTAAGATTTCCAGTCTTCATCGCCGCGGGCAGTGTAGACGACTGCGTGCTGAAGTATCCGCCAAAAGGACATCCCAGCCAGCACCGGTTGCGGAACTGACACTGATCCCGTCCTGCAAGCGGTCCTGTTACGTTAGCCGAGCGGCCGATAATGAGATGGCGTTTACCGCCGTATTGCTGTTGAATGCGCGCCGCTACGTCTTTTTCGACACAGTTAAGCTCCATTGGCGGGAGAAACTGGCCGTCCGGAAGGTGCGCGATACCATCGCGGTTACCGCTGATGCCAGCGAATTTCTCGACATAGTCGTACCACGGCTCGATCTCCTTGTAACGCACAGGCCAGTCGATGGCAATGCCTTCGCGGGCATTAGCCTCGAAGTCCAGGTCTGAGAGGCGATAGCTTTGTCTGCCCCACAGCAAAGAGCGTCCACCTACCTGATATCCCCGGAACCAATCGAAGCGTTTTACTTCTGTGTAGGGGCAATCCTTGTCGCTTGCCCACCATTCCAGGTTCATTTCATTTAGCGGATAGTCGCGTTTCAGAACCGGGTAGTCTTTTATCATTTGCTGTGTGCGCGAGCCCCGGTGTGGGAACTCCCACGGGTGTTTTGTAGCGCTGTGATAATCCTTGATATGTTCGACATTCGGACCGCGTTCCAGCATAATTACTTTCAAACCCTTCTCGCACAATTCTTTTGCTGCCCATCCCCCGCTGATGCCGGAGCCGATTACTATAGCGTCAAAAACATTTTCTGCCATTCCTCTTCGTGTTGTTTTTATCCTTTGTGATTTTGGAAAACGCGATAAATTAAGAATAATTTGTTTTTCAACACGAAAAAAAATTTTTTTCGCAATCTCGAGTGTGTTCCGAGCCCAACACCAAGCGGCTTCAGCGACAGTTTTCTCGTTCTCACGAACAATTTTCTCTGGAACAGCGCTCAGTCTGCCTGATTGAGCGCAAAAACACGGAAATTCTTACACCGCGCCCATCTTTACAGGCTTATTGGGTATTATTAAGTATTCTTTCCGGCCAAGGCATCCGTTGGGCGTCATTACTGAAAACAAAAATGCGCTGTTTTGGGGCGAGGTTGTGCTGCGGTCGTGAAGACCTACGATAATGACACATCTTTTCCGCATAGTTCACAAGATCCGTTCGGCGACACGTTACTGCGGCAACTATCTTTCAACGCTGGTCTTCCTGGCTTCGCTGCTGTTTTCGCTAGAGGGACATTCTCAAATCGACTTCCGTCCCGGTTACATCGTGGCACTGAACGGGGACACCGTGAAGGGTTACGTCGCTTATCGCAACAAGAAACTCGATTCCAGGTCGGCGGCTTTCAAGCGTGATGCAAGAGGCCCCGTGATGCGGTATGCGCCTTCCGAAATCCTGGGATTCGGAATTTACGGTACCAGTGCATTTCATTCGGTCGACTTGCCTCCGGATGCGCCTGATGACGGTCGCGCCTTTGCCAAAGTGCTATCGCGGGGATACTACACATTGTATCGGTATCGGAATCTTTATTTGCTTGATGCGCATGACAGCCTCATCACCCTGCCTCCAACCAAGAACGAACGCGTGGGAGGACCGGATAGCAAGGTGGTGAAACGTGTTAAACGATACGTAGGCATACTTAACTATGTACTCCTCGATTGCCAGCAGAACGCTAATGATGCGCAGTATGCTGACGCCGCCCTGATGGCGATCATCGACCGCTACAACGCATGCAAAGAAAATAAACCCTTGCCCGACCGGACGTATCGCGGATTGAATGTAGACTTCATGGCCTTTGGAGCATATTCCGCCGCGCTGATGACCTACGATTACCTTCGGAGGGTGTCCTTTGAAGGAAACAGCGTTGTGGGAGGAGCCGGAATCGAGCTTTCATACCCGCGTGGTTTCGACAGACTCCGGCTGTCGGTGGAGGCAGTGTTTATCAAAAAAATTTTCCAGGGTTTCTACGATCACGCCTATGTCAATGAAATGGTGCGACAGGATATCTACGCCAATATCACGAGCATCCGTATCCCGTTCGGCTTCCGATATAACCTCAAGGCGCCCGATGCCACGCCCTACTTCCGCGGTGGTCTTTCGTGGGAACCGCGACTGAGTTCTTCTGTGCGGACCGTCGAGGAAAGGGAACTAAGTACAGGCGAGGTCTTAACCCAGGAGATCGACGGTGGCTTCGACTACAAAAACCCGAAAGGATTCTGGCTGGCCGCCGGCTACAACAAAAGTCTCCCGGGAGCTAAGGACCTCTTTTTTGAAGTGCGCTACACGATGACGCAAGGATACCTCGGGTCGGCGCTGATCGACGATTCGAGGAATCGGAGT
>JAJJPK010000041.1:0-5795 GCA_032907565.1 Cyclobacteriaceae bacterium
GAGATTGAGGCGCTCATGCGTATTGACGAATTGTTCGCCACCAAAACCATAAAACCGGATGTGATCATCGCCGCAAACGATGCGCTCGCAACCGGCACCTTACAGGCCATGCCTACCGAGTTGCTGGGTCACGTGATCGTCACCGGCCAGGATGCCGAACTCATGGCGATCCGGAACATCATTGCAGGTGTTCAAACTATGACCGTGTACAAGCCCATTCGCGAGTTGGCGTACCGCGCGGCGGAAATCGCTATGGACTTTGCGCACGGAAAAAAACCAAAAAAAGCGACACGGCTAAAAACAGAAGATATGGAAGTGGACGCGATATTGCTCAACCCCGTGGTAGTCGACAAACAAAACTACAAGAACACAGTCGTCCAGGACGGACACGTGTCCATGTCCGAACTGCACAGCAATATCCGGTAGCTTACCGCTACTGATTTACTTCGTCGGTGCCGACGTAGTTGAGGATAACGAAGGTCACGAGAAGGCCGGAGAAGACCCCTTCCAGTGCTACGATGAACGCGGCAATGTAGGCGTTCAGGTATCTTCCCATGGGCTCACCTTCGATGATCGCCTGCATCATCCCCTCGTCTACTTTCATATAGATGAACAGGAAGATCGCGAACAGGACCGATCCGATCGTGGCGGTGGTGAAACCTGTGATCAGCGCACGAAAATAATTGAGGCGGTACTCATTGGCCTCCCTGAGCTTCTTCAGTGCGAGATATACGCCGATGACGAGGATCACGAGGTTCAGCAGCCGCAACTCGACGTGATGAGCAAGGCCGGTCAGCTTCATTAGGATAAAATAAGCGATTAGGCCTGCGGCTATTCGCAGTCCGTAAGACTCCGGAATTCTTTTGGGATCGCTGAAAAAGCTCATAGGATTTGGGGGTTGCTGCAGGAGTAATATTTGAATTTCGGGAGAGAATTACAACGTTTTGCACCAATATCTTGTCACCCGCAACGATGATATTTTTATACCTTAGTTCCGAACCTGAACCTTCGCTGGGGTAGTTCATGAAGAAAGTAATTATTGCCGGATTGGTCGTATCCGCCGCGGTGCTGGTAATCGCTAGCTTTTTTCTGCCCCGCAGGTTTGTACTGGAAAAGGCGGTCGACGTCGCCGCGCCTGCATCGTACCTCTTTGAAGAAGTGAACAACCTCGAACGTTGGCCGCTGTGGTCGTACTGGTTTGACGAAACAGCAGAGATAACCTATGGCGACTCCCGTGAAGGCATCTCGGCACGTTGCGCATGGAAAGGCCGTGGCGGAAGCGGCGAGGTGACCGTGGTATATCAGGTTTGGGACGAACTGGTGCGCACGCGGATCGAGTTCGGCACGCGTGGGTCGGCAACGTACAATTTTACCTTCATTCCCGACTCCCTGGCCGCCCACCAGACGCGCCTCATCCTGAACGCAGAAGTGACCGCCCCGGAAGACGAAGGCATCTGGAGCCGTTGGAAGCGTTTCCTCCTCGCAAACCGCCTCGCGTCATCGCTCACGCATAACCTGGCCACGTTGAAACGGATCGCGGAAACCAAGCCCGTGTTCGATAATATCACGGAGGAACTACTGGCCCCGGAGTACTATGTCAGCGTCCGCGAAGAGCACCACCCCGATTCAGCGGTTATCCAGATACGCGCACTTCACGCGCAGGTCACACACGCATTGGAAGCCGTTGGATCAGAAGTGGCCGGGCACCCCTTCTGTTTCTTCGACGACTCCGCGGTCATGGAGTTTGCCGTTCCGGTTGAACCCGATACCCGTGTGCCCAACGAGTACGCCGTAAGCCAACACTATAGCGGACTGGCCATCCGGGGAACGGACTACGACGGTTACGACGACATCGCCCGTACACATCACGAAGTGTTGCGATACATCCAGTATAAGGACTATGTCCTCAACGGACGACCCTGGGAGGTATATATGACGGACCCCGACGACGATCCGTCAACCTGGACCACCGAAGTGTACTATCCTATACGAATAAAAGAAGACGAAGACGGAAGGTTATGACATTTGCTGAATTTAACGATTCCCTCAATCAAAGCGAGCCGCCTAAACAGGTAAGCGCCCTGCTGCGCGCGTTGTGGTACGATGGTAAGGGCGACTGGCATAAGGCGCATACCATAGTGCAAGACATTGAATCCTCCGACGCCGCTGCAATTCACGCCTACCTGCATAGAAAGGAAGGCGATCGCGGCAACGCGTCGTACTGGTATCACCGAGCCGGCCGTGACATGCACAAGGGAACACTGGAAGAAGAATGGCGGGAACTTGTTGGGAAGGAGCTAGGGGAATGATGGGGGCAGGGGCAGTTGCAGATGCAGAGGCAGAGGCAGAGGCAGAGGCAGGGGATAGCTATTGGGAGGGTGCCGAATCAGTCCATTTGTACTCTGCCCTTTTTGCGAGTGAGCAAGTGGATAATGAACCAGGTGATCAGGTAGGTAACACCGCATAGGGTAAACAGCACATTATATCCGCCGGGAAGATTTCCGGCTGCCTTGTACGTGTCGAGCAGGTAGCCCACGAGGATGGGGAACATCATGCCGCCAATGGCACCGGCCGTTCCTCCGATGCCGACTACCGAGCTGACCGCCTCACGGGGAAACATGTCGGACGCCAACGTGAACACATTCGTGGCCCAGGCCTGATGTACGGCGACGACGAGGCTGATGATGGCGACGGCCACCCAGATGTCTGTGACAAACTGTGCCGACAGGATCGACAACTCGAGTACTGCAAAGATCAGAAGCGCAGTTTTTCGCGCCTTGATCACCGCCATACCGCGGCGGATCAGGACGGAGCTGAAGTATCCGCCAAAGATGCTGCCGAGTGTAGTCGCGGCATAGATGATCATCAGTTCCGGGCTCGGCCGGGTGAGGTCGAGATGAAACGCTGACGCGAAATACGACGGCAGCCAGAACAGGAAGAACCAGAAGATCGGGTCAATAAAAAATTTTCCGAAGAGAAACGCCCAGGTCTGCGGGTAGCCGAAGAGGCGCACCCACGGAATCTTCGTCTTCAATTCGCCTCCCTCCTGTCCTTCGCGGATCAGGGTAAGTTCTTCAGCAGACAGGCGTTTCTGTCGCGACGGTATCTCATACAGCCAAAGCCAGAACAGCAGCCATACAAATCCCGATGCGCCGGTGATGATGAACACCTCCTGCCATCCGAACGTCACGAGGATCCACGGCGTGATGAGTACAGCGAGCACGACGCCCACTGCGGTCCCCGAGTTGAATATGCCCGCCGCTACCCCGCGTTCTTTGGTGGGAAACCATTCCGATATCGCCTTCATGCCTGCGGGAAAGTTACCCGCCTCGCCGAGTCCCAACCCAATGCGCGCGGCCACAAACCCCGTCACGCTTTTGGCCGCGGCGTGCAGCATTCCCATGACGCTCCATAATACCACGGAGATGGTGTATCCCATTTTCGTTCCGACGCGGTCGATGAGCCATCCAAAGGAAAGGAGGCCTGCAGCGTATGCGCCGGTAAAGGCGACGACGATAATGGCAAAGTCGGACTCGCTCCACGCAAACTCCTTTTCCAGAACCGGTTTAAGCAGACCGATGATCTGCCGGTCGACGTAGTTGATGGTAGTCGCGAAGAAAATCAGCGCGACGATAAGCCAGCGGTAGTTGTTGCGCATTTACAGGGACAGTTCGTATTGGGTATTTGGTAATTCGTAATGGGTGATCGACGCATTACCAATCCACCACTGATCCATCCAGCGGGTCATACGTTTCCGGGTTTTTCCAATCGTGCCCGATTTTGTCGGCGAGTTTGTTTTCGTCCAGTTCTACGCCGAGGCCCGGTTTTGTCGGGACCATGACAGTGCCGTCCGGTTGCAACTTGAAGGGTTCTTTCAGGTAGCCTTCGCCGAGGGAGACCTGTTCCTGGACGAGGAAGTTGGGGATGCTGGCGGCGAGTTGGAGGCCGGCGGCGAGCGATATGGGTCCCATGGGGTTATGCGGTGCGATGACGGCATAGTAGGCTTCGGCCATGCCTGCGATGATGCGGCCTTCGGTGATCCCGCCGGCGTGGCAGAGGTCGGGTTGAAGGATGCTGGCGGCGCCTTTTTCGAGGATTTCGCGGAAGCCCCATTTGGTGAAGATGCGTTCGCCGGTAGCGATGGGGAGGTGGGTGCCGCGGGCGATGTCGACGAGCACGTCGACGTTTTGTGCCTGGCAGGGTTCCTCGATGAACATGGGTTGATAGGGTTCGAGTTCTTTGATGAGGACCTTTGCGGTTTGCGGGGGGATGGCGCCGTGGAAGTCGATGCCGATGTCCATCGTTTCACCTCCGGCTTCTCTCAGTGAGGCGAAGTTCTCGACGGCATAGCGGATGAATTTCGGATTGTCAACGGCGCGGGCGGGGCGTTCTTTGGCGACGCCGGTTTTGATGACCGTATATCCTTCGGCTACCCGTTTCTTCATGTCTTCGGCGTTGGAGGCGCGTCCGTAGATGCGGACGCGGTCGCGCGTAGGGCCACCGAAGAGCTCGTACACGGGCGCGTTGAGGAGTTTGCCTTTGATATCCCACAGGGCCTGGTCGATGCCGCTGAGTGCGCTGGTGAGGATGGGTCCGCCGCGGTAGAACGCGTGGCGGTATATAGCTTGCCAGTGGTGGACAACTTCGCGCGGGTCTTTGCCGATGAGGTAGGGTTCGATTTCCTTGATGGCCGTTTGGATGGTGAGCGAGCGGCCTTCGAGGAGCGGTTCGCCGAGTCCGACGACGCCCGCGTCGGTGTGTACTTTAAGGAATATCCATCGCGGTTTGACGAGGAATGTTTCGAGTTTGGTGATTTTGACGGGTATTTCGTCGCTTTCGCGTTCGGCGGCGCTGCTGTTTTCTTCTCCGGGGGTGATGCCGGAGTGGGCCATTGTGCCGGCGAGGGCGAGGAATGATTGGAGGGCCGACCTTCGTGTGAGGGCTTTTGTTTTCTTTTTCGGCAGGTTCATGGTCGTGGTTTTAGGTCCGGTACACACATCCGGATCAGCGGATGGCTGTTTTAAAGTATGAAATTCTTTTGAGCGGACCGTCACGGGGTGGACATTTTCGGGGTTTGGGGAATGAGTATGACGAACGGTTTTGCACGCGGCACAAAAAAATTCCTTCTACGCATAGGGTGACAGACCGGTGTTGAGGAGTATAGTTGGAGGGATATCCATTTTGCGGGTATTGAGTTTGGATGTTGGGGATTTTTTCTTGCCGCTAACCCGTTGGCCAGTGCGTTTTGAGCGACTCTTTGCATTCCTTTCAGAGATCCATCCCCTTTCGGATGCGTTCCGGTCGTCTATTGAGCGGGAGTTGAGGGTGTTGTTGTTGCCGAAGAACTACATGTTGTTGGAGGCTCCGCGTGTGAGTGATCATGCGTGGTTTTTGGAGCGCGGCTTTGCGATGTCGTATAGTTATACAGACGCGGGCTTGCAGGTGGAGAATTTTTGGAAAGACGGCGAAGTGATTTTGTCTGTGAAGAGTTTTTTCGAGCAGGCTCCTTCTGCGGAAAGCATCAGGCTGATGGTTCCGGCTGAGGTAATCTTCATCAGTTACAGGGGTGTACAGCGTTTGTTCCGCGATTTTCCCGAGGCTCATTTAATATACGAGACCGTCGTGAACCGTTACTACGAGCAGAGCCGTGAGCGGGCACACGACATATTAACCCTGGATGCGACGGAGCGATACATGAAGTTGCTGTCGACATTTCCGCGGATCGAGCAGATGGCTACGCAAGAGCACATTGCGTCGTATTTGGGGATCGCGCCGCAGTCGCTGAGCAGGTTGAA
>JAJJPK010000042.1:0-24978 GCA_032907565.1 Cyclobacteriaceae bacterium
GACGGTCACTTCCCCATTGTACGATTGTAAAAATGAACACGGATGAGGTGAGGGTGGTCGGGTCAGTGATCGAGGCGGAAATCTATTCTTACGAAATCGTCTGCCGACGCCTCATCGAGAGCTATCCGAACATCAACATCGTGATCATTACGGCCGCCGATGCCGGATGTTACGTCTTTCACGACGACACGCTATACCATGCAGCCGGTGTGCCCGTTGTCATTGAAGACGCCATCGGCGCGGGCGATGCATTCAGCGCAGCCTACATGACTGAGTTTGTCCGTACCGGTGACCCGCAGGCTGCGGCGCGACTCGCCAACCGCGTCGGCGCCTTCGTGGCCTCGCACCGCGGCCCCATACCAACCTATACCGACGACGTGCTACGGGCTGTCAGGGGTTGATGCATTCCCAGTTTTCCTATCTTTGACTTCACCATGCCGGCGATACTTCCACCGACGTGGCGAAGGATCACATGCTGAAACAACTTCTTCTTGTTGCAATGGGTGGCGGATTGGGGAGTATGCTACGCTACCTGACCTCGGTCGTTACTGTTCGCTTTTATGATGACGCTTTCCCGCTCGCTACATTCGCGGTTAACGCGATCGGGTGCTTTATTATGGGGCTCCTGACCGGGATTCCGGGGGGAATAACCCACGATGCGCGCGTGTTGTTCGCGGCTGGCTTTTGTGGCGGATTCACGACCTTCTCCGCCTTTGCTTTCGAGAATGTTCGTCTGCTACAGAACAATAGCCATTTGATCGCTTTGTCCTATATTGGGTTAAGTGTACTCACAGGACTTCTTGCTGTATGGCTTGGCTTTCAAGCTGCGAGACAGATTTAGTTGTCGAGTGTCCCGAAAACAAATAGCTAGGATGTTATCACGCGTACCTTTTATGAGATGTTTGCTACTTCTTACAATGTGTATGGGCTTTGGCCGTCTCGCCGCACAGGATGTGTTCTACAGGCAGGAGCTGATGAACCTGCTTGACCTGTCGAGACTACCATCATACCGTTCCGGGGAAATGTATCAGTTGTCGAGTTACGACACAACGGGCGGCAACGACGACGGATTCAGCGGAAAGTACTCGTTCGTCAGGAAAGAAGCAGCAGGTTTGGTAATTGCAGATCTCAAGGGACCTGGCGTCGTGAACAGAATATGGACACCGACGCCCACAACGGATACCGTCAAGTTTTACTTTGACGGTGAACGTAAACCGCGAATCGCCGTTCCGTTTATCGACCTGTTTACTGGCGATCGGTTCCCTTTTCTTGCTCCCCTCTGTGGTAATGAAATTGGTGGATACTACTGTTACCTTCCCATACCTTATGAAAAGTCGCTGAAGATTGTGTATTCCGGCACAAACCTTCGCTTTCATCAGACACAGTATCGCACCCTCGGAAAGCGAGAAAAGGTAAAATCTTTTTCCATAAAAATGGTTGAAGAGTCGCGCGACCTATTCAACCAGATTGAAAAGATGTGGAGCAAGCAAACAGCACCTTTGGAAGGCTATGAACCGGGTTTAAAAAAGCAGGAAGTCAATCTGGTACTAAAACCAGGAGTAACAGAAACCTTGTTCTCCATGACAAGTGGTGGCCGGATCGCAGGCATTTCACTCAAGGCGGATGGTGGTCTGCTGAACGCTTACAGGAAAGTGATGATGACAGCGCGGTGGGATGATGATAACTTCAACGCACTAGAACTTCCGCTGCACGACTTTTTTGGATTCGCATTCGGTAAACCTTCCGTTAGGTCGATCCTCCTCGGTTCAGACAGCCGTTCAATGTATTCCTATATTCCCATGCCCTTCGATGCATCGTGTCAGCTTGCGCTCACATATGATAAAACGTCTGACGAAGATCCTGATGTGATTGTCGTTAGCGGAACTGTATACTATACAGATGTGAAGCGTGACAGGGATCGCGAGGGAAAACTCTACGTACAATCGCGTCGTCACTACAATATTCCGGATGGCGTTCCCCATCTCATTGCCGATGTCAAGGGCCGTGGTCATTTTGTGGGAACGATAGTCGCTGCGCAGGGACTTGAAGCCGGCCATACCATGTTCTGGGAGGGCGACGACGTTGCTGTCATTGACGGCGAAATGCGAATTCATGGAACTGGGTCTGAAGATTACTTCAATGGAGGATGGTACGCCGTAATGGACAGATGGAACCTTGGCATGAGTCTGCCCATCCATGGCTCGCTGGACTACGATCTCATGACTTCACGTACGGGGGGATATCGATTTTACCTTTCCGATAAACTAAACTTTGAGAAGTCGCTTCGACTCACTATCGAGCATCAGCCGGAACCGGAACGGAACGGGAAGACAGATTATACTTCGCTGGGTTTCTTTTATGCTGACGGGCCGCGATTTGAAAACACTCCGTTAACAATTGTCCCGGAGGTGACGGAAATCCGCAGACGCGATGTGCTGACGCCGCAGGCCATGGTGTTATCACTATACTGGTTGGCGAGCGCTGCTTTCGACGATCCTGCAATTGTATTTACGATGCCGACGTCAGACTCCTGGACCAGCAAGATCGACCTGGAAGCCGTACCCATGGCGCAAGTGTACCTGAACAACCTGGACAATGGAAAGTACAAGTTGTACATTGAGTATGGATATGCCGGTTCACCAGGAGATTTCAGCATCTGGCAAGGGTCCAGGCAGGTTTCGGAATGGATATCGCCGGAAAAGGCTGGCGAAGAAAGAAAAATAGCATTTGCCGGTGAAGTTGTGATCGATGATGACACGAAAACCATTACTCTTCGCAAGAGGGTAACGGAAGACGCCCTTGTGCGAATTTACAGCTTTCAATTCGAGAGAGTCGGGGATTAGTAGATGAGGTGATCGGATTATCCCGCGTCGCAAATCTCTGATTGTAATAAACTTCTGCCGGCCGTACTTGAATAGTGATTTCTTCAACATGGGCGAACTCTGTTAACCCTTTACATCTATCATGGCGGTGAATCGGATAGACGCATACCTGAAGAAATACATTGACCGCGGGCATGCGCCTTCCGTTCAGTATGCTTTCTTTGATGACGCGGACATACACCATTCATTCCGATACGGCTTACGCAATGTTGGACGCAAACTAGAAACAACGTCCGAAACCTCGTATCACCTCTTCTCCATCACCAAGACATTCACAGCATTGGCTGTGTTGCAGCTTGCCGAACAAGGAGGGCTGAAGCTCGACGCACCCGTAGCAACGTACTTGAATGACTTTCCCTACGGTCCGGCAGTGACGGTGGACCAATTGTTGAGTCACACAGCCGGCATACCCAATCCGATGCCATTAAGGTGGATCCATCTCGAAGAAGAGCATACGCAGTTCGACCGGGATAGCTTTTTTAAAAACATTTTCGCGGCGAACCCCAAACTTGCATTTTCCCCCGGGACGCGGTTCAAATACAGTAACCTGGGCTATGTACTGCTCGGACAGTTGATCGAACGCCTGTCCGGTGTTCCGTACGAATCTTATGTACGCGATAAGATCACCGCCATTGCAGGCATTGAACCCGCTGATCTGGGGTTTGTTATAGATAAGGAGCGGGCCGCCGTGGGATATCACAAGCGATGGACACTCTCGAGTGGATTGCTTGGACTTCTTATCGACAAAGGTAAATTCATGGGGCTACCCGAGGAGAACTGGCGTCCTTTCCGGAATTTCTATATAAACGGTGTCGCGTATGGTGGGCTATTAGGAACTGCGCGCGGTTTAATTGCCTATGGGCAATGTTTGTTGAAGCCCGACTGTCCCTGGCTAAGCGGTGCTTACAGGAAAGAATTGTTTACTGAACGGCGTATTGGAGGAAAGACAACGGGAATGTCATATTCATGGTTTACAGGTACGTTGGAGAACAGCAGGTATTTTGCGCATGCAGGTGGTGGGGGTGGATACTACGCCGAATTGCGCTTATATCCGGACCGGCGCTTGGGAAGTGTCATTTTATTCAATCGTTCGGGGATGCGCGATGAACGATTTCTGGATCGCGTGGATCGGTTTTTACTTTGATCAGTATTACAAAAAGGGCCGGAGGATCGCTGTTACAAATGATCCTCCGACCATCAAAAGGTAAACATCAAGGTCAGCCTCTTCTTACGGCATCTTTTGATGTCGTCGCTGAGCCTTGCAAACTCATGGCTGTCCGCCGAGGCCTGCATGGCGGCGCGATACGACCGGATGGCCTTAGTGAGTTCACCCCGAAGTTCATACGCCCGGCCGATGAACTCCATGAACGCAACCCGGTTGTTAGCGTCCGCCTTGATTGCGCCCTGCTCCAGGTAACCAAGGGCTTCGACGTACACACCTTTCGTGAGGAACATCCAGCCAAGGTGCAGGTACGGGGGCGCATAACCAGGCTCAAACCGCATTGCCATCTTAAAGTGCATTTCTGCCTTTTCTACATCCGAGGTATAGTAGAGATAGACCCAGCCGATAAGGTTGTGCAGTCGTGCATAGCCTGGCTCGTCGTATAGCAGGTCAGTTAGTATGGCAAGGGCTTCGTCGACACAGTCCTCGAAGACTAACCCTTCCGCTTTCTTCATGTAGTTTTCAATCCATTCCAGTTCCATTTTGGTTTGATGGTAAAGGTTCACATTCAAGGTTCCGATTCAAAACCTTGAACCAGAACCTTAACTAATCTTCCGGAGGCGTATTATCGCCACTCATTCGTACGATCTTCGGCGTAAAGACACCGAGTACTTCCACCAGGTCATCCTGGTGGCGCATCACGCTATGGATATCCTTGTACACCATCGGTGCTTCATCAAGGCCGCCGCCGATCAACTCGACGCCATGCTTATCCAGCTCCTGTTTCAGCATCTTTCGGCTTATGGCCGACTTCGCTGCCGTTCGCGACATGACCCTGCCGGCACCGTGTGCTGCCGACTCCAGCGAAGCGGGATCTCCTTTGCCGCGCACGACAAAGGCCGGTGCTGTCATGGAGCCCGGGATGATGCCCAGCACATCCTTTCCCGCTGGCGTCGCACCTTTACGATGGACGATCACCTCGCGACCATCCGGCAGCTTCTCCTTCCAGGCGAAGTTGTGATGGTTCTCGACCATGAACAGCGGCTTCTCGCCAAGGCTTTTCGACATTCGCTCGTGGATCTGATGATGGTTGGCCGATGCGTAGTCGCCTGCCAGGTTCATCGCGATCCAGTATTCCTGTCCGGCCTCGGTGTTAAGGTCCAGCCACGCGAGATTTTGAGCCTCTGCGGGAAGCAACGTTTGTTCCTTTGCCACGCGCGTATAATGTCGTGCGATCTCCGCACCGAATCCACGGGATCCGGAATGCGAAAGCACGGCCAGGTAATTTCCCGGTGGAAGCTTCCAATAGTTCCCTTCTCCAAGCGTGAGTACTCCGAACTCCACGAAGTGATTTCCACTACCTGAAGTTCCTATTTGCTCGGCCGCCTTGTCTTTGAGGTCGCGAAGGATAGCGATCTCGTTGAACTCGGGCCGGTCGAGCACCTCGTGATCCATCGGATTCTTGAATGCCTGGCGCCCGAACCGTGTGTTGTCTATCAGCATCCGCTTGAACGCGCTGCGGTTGTCTTCCAGATGCTTTGCGTCCATCGGGTAGACCGAGAGGCACATGCGGCATCCAATGTCGACGCCTACACCATACGGTATTACGGCATTTTCGGTAGCGAGAACACCGCCAATAGGCAATCCGTAACCGGGGTGCGCGTCCGGCATCAGAGCACCGGCAACCGTAACAGGCAACTTCATTGCAGTATCCATTTGTCCGAGCGCTCCTTCGTCAATTTCCGCTACGCCATAAACGGGGAAATCAACATTACCCGGAATCAGGTCGTGCACATGGCCTTTCTTTTCAGAAGGTATGAGCGCCTGTGCCGTCTGGCCCCAAATAGGATCATCAACATAGGCTTTCGGATTATCAAGGACCGCCTTTAACAAGGCATGGATTTCCTCCTCTCCGCTCTCGCGGAAATGTCGGTATACCGTATTGATGGCGGTACCGATCGCCTTTCCTTGCGGGTAACCCATCTTTATCAGGTCCTTCCCGCTGATCCTTTTTCTTTTCATAGTCTGACTGTTTTGGCTTCACCAGGGCAAAGCACGTCCACCCGTCTCGCGACGATATTTTGTTAACTGGTACAGTCCGGAGGAAACAAAAAAACCCGGACGACCCGGGTTCTCAGTGTGAGATCAGAATTGAATCAACTGAAAAGCCGGGACCTCTGCTGAATGGCATCGTCACTCAGCGCACGATATGTAAATGTCCCTTTGTTAAGCATGCTGCAAAGATAAACCAGAGTCAAAATAATTTCAAAGCAGATAAACGCAAAAGTTACTACTTCGTTGCCTGCAGAAAACTGCGAGTGAATCACATTGAAATTACTATCTTGGACACCCAAAACTCCATCAACCCATGAGAAAAACGCTATTCTACATTTGTTTTTGCCTGCCGGCGTTTGCCATTGGACAGGGTCAATTTCAGCAAGAATCGTCTGGCGCTGTAAATTTTGCTTCAGGTCGCATCCTGCAGTTGCTCGATGCGGTGCCGGATGATAAGCTGGATTGGACGCCTGCGGATGGCGTGCGATCGTTCAGGGACGTTTTTACCCATATTGCTCAGGCAAACTACTTCTTTGGTTCGCGGTTGGCGCCCGTCCCGGCTGGGGTGGATGTCATGAACCTCGCTAATTCGATCAAAACAAAAGATCAGTTGAAGTCGACGCTCAACGACTCGTTTAACTTCCTCGCTCAGGCCATGCGCGACACCAAGGATGAGACGCTCCCCAATAAGGTGGAATTCCCTTTTCCTGGTGAATACACTACAATGAGCGCCATGCTCATCGCCCTGACGCACGTGAGAGAACATATGGGTCAGTTGATCGCTTATTCACGTGTTAACGGGATCACCCCGCCCTGGAGCGAGTGAGCGCCTGACACCACCTGTTACCTAAACCACAAAGCCTATGAAACCGATGCTCTTGGTTGGCATTTTCCTGCTGGTTTCCGGCAGTCTCTATGCACAGTTGAAAGTCAATGATACGCTTGTTGTTGCTCCGGCGGTGAAGCTCACGGTGGACAGCAACCCGGAGTTTCCCGGCGGTGAAGAAAAACTCCTGGCGTTCATGAACGAAAAGCTCCGGTATCCTAAGGCTGCAAAAAAGAAAGGGATTGAAGGTCGGGTTCTCGTGAGCTTCATCGTGGAGCGCGACGGCTCAATACTCCAGGAAAACATACAAATTGAGGAAGGTGTACACCCGCTGCTGGATGCTGAGGTGGTCCGGTTCGTTCGGCTCATGCCCAACTGGACCCCCGCTAAAGTTCATGGTCAGGCGGTGCGGTGTCGAGCCTCCCTTCCCGTAATGTTCACAATGGACTAGGACAGCTAGTGCCGGGATTTCAGGATCTCCTTGAGTGCGACGGCGTTGTTGTGAACAGGGTCGCGGGCAGCGTAGAGTAGCACCACCTCGCCGTGCTCCCGTTCGAGCCGCTTGATCTCCTTTAATGCCTCGCCATTAGCCTTCAGCTCCTCCCGGTACTGCTCGCGAAATTGATCCCAGCGGCTCGGATCGTGGTCAAACCACTTCCGCAACTCATGGCTTGGGGCAATATCTTTCAGCCACAGGCTTGGGGTGAGGTCTTCTTTCCTCACTCCACGGGGCCAAAGCCTGTCTACCAGTATCGCAAATTTTCCCCGGGTGGGTTTGTAGTCGTATACCCTTGCAACAGTGATCATGGTTCTGGTTACTTATCCAATGAACAAACGCCGTATGGTCACACAAAGTTTGCCGACGTTACCCCGCCGACAAAAGTCATCGCGTTCTGCAACATTGCGCATTGGCAATAACGACTCATTAGCGTTACCTTAGCCAGTGCTCTAACCCAATTACGTTAAAACTATGCGAGTCCCGGCGGTATTGTGTCTTGTGATGCTGACTATTTCATTGTCCATGGCCCAGACAGGGGAGGAATATTGGCTTTTGGTGGGAACCTACTCGAATGAGGACAACTCAAATGGCATTCAGGTGTATAGGTTCGATACAAAGACGGGAGATGCACGCTTCGAGTCGAAATCCACAGACGTCACCAACCCCTCATATCTTGCGACGGGTGCCGACGGAACAAGGGTATTTGCGGTGAGTGAAATGGGCGGGGGCAAGGGTGCTGTTAATTCATTTTCATTTGACCCGTCATCCGGCGTGTTGTCATGGCTTGGATCTGTGACTTCAGCGGGGGATCATCCCTGCTACGTTTCAGTAAGCCACGATCAGAAGGTCGTCTTCGTGGGGAATTACTCGTCGGGCACGTTGTCTGCGATCCGTGTTGGCCCGGACGGCACGCTCGATCCGGCGATCCAGACGATCCGCCACGAAGGAGGCAGCGTGAACGCGTCGCGACAGGATAAGCCGCATGTGCATGCCGTAGTACCATCGCCGGAGGGTCGCTTTCTGATGGTGCCCGATCTCGGAACAGACAAGGTGCATATCTATGCGATAAACACGTCAGCCGGGGAGGCGCTGCAGCCTGCAGGTGAAGCGGCCATAACGCCCGGCGGGGGACCCAGGCACCTTACCTTCCATCCTAGCGGAAAATACGCTTACCTGATAAGAGAGCTTGATGCGGCCGTTACCGTTTTTGACTATAAGGATGGCCGACTCACTGAGAAGCAGTCGGTAACCCTGCTTGACCCGGGATTTCGGGGGAAGGTGGGTGCTGCTGACATCCACGTCTCCCCGGATGGCAAGTTTTTGTATGGCTCCAATCGGGGTGAAGCAAATGAGATCACGATCTATTCCATAGGCCGCGACGGGAAGCTGACGTACGCAGGACGGCAGTCAACCCTCGGGCGAACACCACGAAACTTTGCTATCGACCCAACGGGCAACTTTTTGCTGGCAGCCAACCAGGACACGAACGACATCGTGATTTTCCGGCGCGACAGAAAGACGGGCTTACTAAAGGACACAGGGAAGCGCATACAGGTGGATAGGCCGGTGTGTCTTAAGTTCGTAAGGATACGCGCGGGGGCTGGCCGTTAAATTTTCAGACCGGGCGGCGATGCAGCAAAGGTGACGTGGGCAAAGTCTTTCTATACAGTGAACTGCCTGAAGTCGATGTTGAAAACGGTGAAGCTATTTGTTTTCGCGTGTCTCGCGCTGCTGATGGCAGTCCGCTTCGGTAGTGACCGGGTCTCTGCACAGGAGTTCACGCCCCTCTCGCGGTGGTCGCATCCCGAACTCGACCGGATCAACCGTCTCGTCAACGCCAGGCAGTACCAGGAAGCGATAAACCGTTCGCTGTCTGCGGCCGAGCGAATGAAGGACAGGGGCGATTGGGAGGGATATATTTCTCTTAAGCTGCGCGCCGCAGAGATTGAAACGTTTGAAGTGTGGAAGGCAAAAGGCTTTCCAGAGATTACTATAACGGAAGACTACCGCCGTCCCCTGTATTACCTGGAAGACCTGTACCGTACCGCCGGTGAACGCATTTCAGACTACCCCTATCTGGAAGCCAACGCTTTGTTTACGAACGCTGTAGTGTACGACTTGCTGAGCATGCCCGACACCGCCGAGCAAATGCACCTTCGCGCATTGCGGCAGCGTATTAAACTTTATGGGAAAGAATCGCGCGAAGTAGCAGACTCACACCTATGGCTGGGTGCGCTGTACAACTGGGGCCTGCAGCGAAAAGACCTTGCGCAGAAGCATTATCGGGAGGCAAGGGAATTGCAGAAGCGTTACCTTCCGGACAGCCGGTATGCACTCGGTAGCGTGTACTACGGACTGGCCACCATCGCAAGAAAGAACTTCCAGTTCGATGAAGTGGAAACGATGTCCAATCTTTACCTGTCACTTTATGTCGACCTCCCCTATGAGCAGGCATTTGCATATCAGCTCGTTGCTAACATGTACTCCATTCAGGGTGACTTTGAGCGGTCGATGGAGATGCGGGAAAAGTCCATGGAGATATATGAAACCTCAGGCTACAGGGACGACCTGATTGACGGATATTGTAACCTTTCGAGCGACCTGCGCGCCCTCGGTCGTTTTGCTGAGTCGAGGAAGGCGCTGAACAACGGCCTCCGGATATGGGAACGGGCAGAGCCCAGGAATGCTGCTCACGCCAAGATCCTTTACGAGAACTTCGGTGACCTTTATCGTTTGATGCGCAAGTACGATTCGGCAGCGTATTACTTCGATCTGGCTATTGAAAGTGCAACGGCAATGTTCGGAACAAAGAACGGCGAGCTGGCAGGACTGTACGACTTGCGGGGAAAAATGTACCTGGACAAGGGGGACTACCGCCGGGCGTTGGATGATTTTCAACAGATGCTTGCGTCTGTGTTACCGGATAGCATCACCAACCGGCCCATTATCCGGGAAGAAAGTCCCTACTTCTTTACACTCATATCTGCATACTTCAATACCGGTGATGCACTTCTCAAATGGTATGACGCGGATCAGGACCATGAACGGCTTGAACGTGCTCTCGACTACTATCGTGCAGCCTACGGACAAATGATTATCGCGCGTCAGAATATCGGCGACGATCTTTCAAAACCCTTCCTGATGAGCAACTTTTCAGGCAGTATCGAACGCAGCATCCGGTGCGCTCGGCTCCTGTATCACGAACATGGGGACGTGCAATACTTCAAAGACGTGCTCCAATTTGTAGAATTGACCAAGTACCTGAATGTTTTGGAAGCACTTGAAAGGGCGGAGCGAGCCAACAATTCCGGAATACCGAAGTCCCTTTTATTCGAACTCGAAGAAGTACGAAATGAACTCAACCTGAGACAGCGAAAACGACTGACGTCGAAGACACTTCCCCCGGATTCATTGCGAAGGATGAATGAAGAAGTAATTGCATTGATCAATCGCCGCCGCGAGCTCATGACACGTATCAGCGGCTATCCCGGGTATACGTCGTCGAGCATTGCCGGCCTGCTTATCACCCTCGAAGAAATTCAGGCGCAACTTGGGGACAACGAACAGCTGCTGGAGTACTACTGGGGCAACGACAGCACCTATGTGCTTTCTATAACGAATGATGCTACGGCGATTAGGTCGATGCCTCGGAACGAGGCTGTCGATACGCTTATCACTACAGTTTACAATACGATAAGTGGTCACCCGAGATTCGGATCTGAAGACGCCAACCGATACGGTCAGGCCGCAGATCAGGTTTATCAAAAATTTTTTGCCCCCGTCATCCAACGTCAAAGGGTCATTATCGTTCCAGATGGACCACTTAGTATACTACCGGTGGAGGCCCTCGTCACTTCGTATCTGCCATCGGTAGATCTTTCGTTCAGGGAGTTGAACTACGCGGTCTACGACTATGAGATTTCGTATGCATACTCGTCCAGTATCTTCTTCAAGGATAGGACCCGCAGTCGTAGCAGGATCGAAAGGGTGTTGGCCTTCAGCTATTCCGGGGAATCGGATCCTTCATACTTCACACGCCGAAGCCAGGCCGATGAGTTGCCCGGAACCTATGTCGAACTTGAAACCCTGAGCCGGCTGTACGATAAGGTGACCCGGTTTACGAATGAGGCCGCATCGAAGCAGAACTTTATCAGCAATACGGAGGGATACGATCTTATCCACCTTGGTGTCCACGGCGTAGGAGATGAAGAGGTGGCTGACAATTCGAGATTGATCTTCCGTGGAGATTCTATGTCAGACAGATCGCTATACGCCTACGAGATCTATAACCTCAAGCTGAATGCCGGGCTTGTCGTGCTTAGTGCGTGTGAAACCGGCATCGGCCGCAATGTCGCAGGCGAAGGTGTGCTCAGCATAGCCCGTGCGTTTACATACGCGGGCTGCCCTTCCGTTGTGATGAGCCTCTGGGATGTACCCGACGCATTCACATCAAAGATCATGATGCGATTTTATGAAAACCTGAATGATGAGCAGTCGGTAAGCACCTCCCTTCGCAATGCTAAACTGCAGTTTCTCAAAACATCGGACGGATTTACTGCCCACCCGGTCAACTGGGCAGCGTTTGTGATCAATGGCCAGGACGTTGTGTTCCGTTCGCGCGGCCTATATTTTGGAGTTTACGTTATCGCTGCCCTGGTGCTCGCGGGAGCAGCTGGGGCAATCGCCTATCGGCGACGTCGGGGAAGAAGGTAATCGGTAATCATTGGGTCGTACCGTTTGCTGATCACCGATTACCTCTTACTACTCACTTCTTATTTTTTTACTTTTTACTTCTTACTTCTTACCTCTACAGTTTTTCCGTCAATTCGGACTCACACTTGCCGGAGTTGCCGGGGTTGCCGGAGTCATTTTCAGACTGGGAAGGTCTCGTCCTTTGCGGATATCTTCTGCACCGATATTTCCTGCACAATTCAGCCAGTGGTCGTTGTTGAAGCAAACTTCTGTGACAATGTTAAGCATACGGGCGAGGGCCGAAGTATTACCGTCGTCGATGGCTGTGATCGCATAAAAGCGAGGCGTCAGTGTGGAGTCGAGGTTGGCAAGATCATCTCTGATCAGGCTTATGACGTCTTTCTGTATCCCGCCTTGTTCCAGTTGCCGGAGCATGTCGTCTACAGTCTCGCCCATGGGTTCAGCCTTGACTACAGTGCCTTGTGATACAAAATGCGACTCGCGGTTGACCTTGATGAACACGTATTGCAATTCGGAATCGCCGGTAAGAGAACGAATTGAAAACTTAGGTTCTTTCGGGTCGTCGACGAATGCTAAAGTTCCCCACCAACCATGATGGTTTTGTCGG
The DNA here is from genome assembly GCA_032907565.1 of Cyclobacteriaceae bacterium. GTDB lineage: Bacteria > Bacteroidota > Bacteroidia > Cytophagales > Cyclobacteriaceae > ZC4RG29. The sequence goes on from JAJJPK010000042.1 coordinate 12,745, forward strand.
GGGTCGTGTACTACTGGCGTGGGCATGTTGGTGTTATTTTAGGGTTGAACATTTGATTGCGACGTGCACGAATTTTTTGATTCGGGCTCCCAATATAGCGGGTTTGTATCAACAAGTCAGTCCCAGTATTCAGGGAGATATTTCCTCACCAAGTGCAGGCTTGTTATCTCACACAACGCCAAAAAAAAGGGGCCACGACATAACGTCGCGGCCCCACACCTGTCAATTTGTTTCAACAACTAATTAGCTACATCCCACCAGACGCGCGTATCAAGCTTGTCAGGGCCCATTCGGGCGATCGCTGCGGCAACATTTTCACTGTTCACAGAGATCTCTGAATTGGGATAGGTGAGCCTCCGAATGAAATCGACTTCCCGACCGGGGAACGGATTGGGGTCCAGGTCAGGATATCCGCTTCTCCTAAAGTTGGCGAATGCCTCAGGCCCATTCAGGAAACAGGCGATCCAGTATTCGGTGTTGATTTGTTCCAACGTTCCGTCGTAAGGATGAGCATTGATGTACGCATCGATATCCGCCGGGTCGATGGCGGAGCCTTCATCCACGATGCCGAGCTGCTCCATGTGTGCACGGACGCCTGCTTCAAAATAGTCTGCAGCGTCCCCCTGCGTAATCCATCCGCGTTGCCGGGCTTCAGCCAGAAGCAGGTTTGTTTGAGCTGCCGTTACCAGGAAGTGGGGAGCGGTCAGCTTGCTCACGCGACGGCGATCCGCCTGCGAGAAATCGTAGAAGCTTGCAAGACCCAGGTTGGTCGCAACGGCTGGTATCGTGCTGTTGTCGTGTCCCATAGGCATGCCCACCTGGTCGTCGGGGTCATAGGATGCTCTGTCGACCGTTTGCTCGGGACCAGACTTGGCGCCAACATAGCGGACGGCGACCGCCGAAAGACGCGGGTCGTTGTTGTTCTTGAGGTGATCGACGAACGGTTTTGTGAGGTAGAAGTTCGCACCTTCGGTACCGTTTAGTGTGACGCCAATCGCGTTCTGGTAGTTGTTGTCGTGTCTAATGGTGGCGTTATCCTCGTTCGTGAGGATCAGATTGGAAAGATCGACGCCTGAAACTACGCTCTGCGCGGTACCGGGATCAACCTTCGACAATCTCATTCCAGCACGCAATACGAGTGAGTTCGCAAACTTACTCCAAAGCGCAACGTCACCGCCGTACAGCACCTCAGCTGTTTCGATGGTACCCGACGGATTAAGCGCGGCGCTGGCCGACTTGAGTTCCTGAATGATGTCGGCATAGATCGCCTGTTGCGGATCGTAGGCAGGGAAAAAGTTTTGATCAATGTATCCTTTTCCCGCGTCAGTGTACGGAATGTCACCGTAGGCATCGGTGAGCACCATGAACGCATAAGCCTGGAGTATCCGTGCCATGTTCATCAGATTACTCCTTTCAGGAACGTCCTTCGTCTGGTTGATGATATCCTTCGTATTGCGGATCACGTTGCGGTAGTATCCCTGCCACAGCGTCTGCGTGGCCTGACGGTTGTCCTGGTTATAATTTGCGCCCGTCAAGACACCGGAGTTCGGGGAAATGATTTGCTGTACGATTCCGATGTCGTAGATAAGGGTACTGCCACCAGCTGCGCCGCCACTTGATGTATTGATTATGGCGTTATTGAGCTGGTATACCGGGTTGATCGCAAGCGCCCCGGTCTTGCTGGTGTTGATCTCGTCGAATCCGTGGTCGCAACTAGTTGCAACAAGCAGACCGGCGAGCAACATGATATGACTGCGTATCTTTTTCATGTTCGCTCAATTAGAGTTTTACATTGAGATTGAAACCAATGCTTCGGGTAGTGGGAAGGCCGGTCGACTCCAGGCCCACCAGGTTATCCGAAGTATACCCAAAGGATTCCGGATCGATATTGTCTATCCACTTCTTCAGCATCGCTACGTTGTTCGCGACAATGTTGAGGCGGACAGCTTTGACTGGGAAATTGTCGGGCAGGAACCGAGTGAAATCGTATCCCACCGAAATCTGCCGCAGCTTCCAGTAGCCACCGTCGTATACGACTGGCTCCACCAGACCTTTCGAGCGTACTACTTCCCAGAAGGGTTGAACCGGGAAACAACTATATCATTAGGAACGTAAACAGGCGCTTCATCTGTACCAGTGTTCTTCACGCCTTCGCCAATCACACCCGTGTCACGGCCTTCAAGTGTCATCTTGTGCAAGCCGTGCCGCACGGCGTTGAAGTTCGTACCGGACAGCATCTTGTTGCCAAGCTTGAAGTCGATCAGGAATGAGAGGCTTATGCCCTTATAGTTGAACGAATTTAAAAATCCGCCAACCCAGTCGGGAAGTGCACTGCCAAAATTGATCGGAGCCGGTGTCGCCAGGGCGATACCGTTCGATCCGTAAATGATATTGCCGTCGGGATCTCTCAGGTATCCGAATCCTGCAATCTGACCCATCTCCTCGCCGACGATCTGACGAAGTTCGCCGTTGAACAGGTGCGTACCCACTGTGATCCGTTCACCTGGCGTGGACGTCAGCAGGCTCAATACCTTGGTCTTGTTGTAGGAACCGTTGAAGGTGAAGTTCCAGGTGAAGTTCGTGGTTTCGACCGGCACGATATTGAGGAGGAACTCTATACCGCGGTTCCTGCTCTCGCCGCTGTTGATCCGTGTATCGACGAAACCGGAGGCGTCTGAAATTTGCGCTTGTACGATCTGGTCGGTAGTGATCTTCTCGTAGGCCGCAACATCGAGACCGAGGCGATTGTTCAGGAAGCGGAGTTCGAGACCAACCTCAGTTTCTGCTACGCGCATGGGCTTGAGGTTCGGGTTAGGAACGGTCGTTCCTGATGGCCCGCCGACAGGCTGCGGCGCACCGGACGGATTCGGGAACAGGTTACTGTTGATTCCGTAGTACAGCACATTCGCGTACGGCGCCACGTCCGAATCGCTACCCACCTCAGCATACGCTACACGCAACTTACCGTACGATAGCCAGGACGGCAGGGTACCGAACGACTCGGTAAATATGTATCCCAACGATACGGAAGGATACAATATGCTGCGGTTGGCAGGCGCCAGTGTTGAGAACCAGTCGTTACGCAGCGTTCCGTTCAGGAAGATGGTGTTCTTGTAGGATACTTCTCCCGAACCATAGAAGGAGTTGACTTCCTGCTCGGTCATCGCATACAGCGGATCCTTCACCCTTCCGTTTTGCACGGTATACAGGTCACGCACTACAAAGTCAGTTACCTGTACGCTGTTCAGATCAGACCGGCGGTCCATGTGATTACCACCAAACGTAAGTGTTCCACCGAAATCGCCGAACTCACGCGTTGCAGACAACAGGAAGTCGGCATTGACTTCCCGGAAGCGCCTTGCTTCCTGGGTGAACACACCATTCACGAAACCTGCAGGCGCCGCGGCGCGCGAAGCCTGGCCCGTAGGGAAGTTGTTGTAGTCCTGATCGCGCGACCAGTAATCCTGGCCAATACGTCCCTGTACGAAGAGCCAGGGGAGTATGTCGTACCGGAGCGAAATGTTGCCAAACACCCGGTCACGCCGTATGTTGTTAAACTGTTCTGCCAGCGTAAAGTAGGGGTTGGTACGATTCATGAAACGAGAGTAGATGTACTCGTTTCCATCAGCATTGTATTTCTTTTCATTCAACAAGTCGAGCGGCATGGAGTTCGCCATGTTATACAACGACACAGGAATGGTGTTATCCTGGTTACCGACGTTGGGCGCGTTCTTGTTGTACTCGTTCGAGTAGTTGACGTTCCCGCGGAAGGACACTTTTTCGGATAGCGCATAGCTGAAGCCCAAATTCACGGTGCGGCGTGTAAAGGAGTTGTTTGGCACGATACCCTTGCTGTTCATGTCCGCCACCGAAAAGTTGAATCCGCCCTTCTCGCTGCCCGAGGAGATGCTGATAGTATTCGTCATGGTCTGACCGTGACGGAAGAACTTGTCAACGAAGCCCGGCCTGGGTATATAGGGAACCTCCACGCCATCGAAGAGGATGTGTGTCATGCCTGGCTGGAATTTTTCGCCGAACGACCATTGGCCAGAAGTCGGGTTTGGTGCAGTTGGCCTTACGCCGTTTTCACCCTGACCATACTCGTACTGATAATCGGTAAAGTCAAGCGGCTGATCGTTGGTATAATTCAGGTTGTATGTAATTCCGATGCCTTGACCTTCACCGCGTGTCTTTGTGGTGATCATGATCACACCGTCTTTTGCACGCGACCCATACAACGCCGCCGCAGTTGCCCCTTTCAACACCGTCATGCTTTCTATGTCGTCGGGGTTGATACTCAGGAGGCCGTCGCCCCCGTCAGCCGTGATACCACCGCCACGGACCCCGATAGAGTTGTCGGAAGCCTGATTGTTGGGATTCGTACCGAAGTTGGTGTTATCCATCGGAACACCGTTGATAACGATGAGCGGGTTGTTCTGACCGGTCATCGAGGATTGTCCCCGAATCCGGATCTTCGATGTACCACCCGGGCCCGTACCCAACGAGGAAATGTTTACGCCTGCGATCTTACCCTGCAGGGCATTCATCACGTTTGGCGTACGGTTGATGATCATCTCCTCGGCGTCCACCTTCGTAGTGGAGTAGCCCAGTCCCCTGGAGGAGCGTTCGATACCCAGCGCCGTAACGACAATCTCATCAAGCGACTTGATGTCGGGTTGCATGGTCACATCAACGACACTTCGGCCGTTGACAGCGACTTCCTGAGCGGCGTAACCAACAAAAGAAAACACGAGGATAGCGTCCGGAGTCCCCACATCCAGTGTATACCGTCCATTAATATCGGTCGATGTACCGGAAGTGGTCCCCTTAATGAGAATATTCACACCGGGGAACGTGCTGTTGTTTTCGTCATACACTGTTCCTGATACGACAAACTCGTTCCTGCGTGCGTAGGAAATTATTTCCGGGACGCTGATCTCTGGAGCGCTGGCGCTTGCCGTATACAGGGGTGGCAGCGTCCGTGCGGCCGACTGCTGGGCTTGCGGGACCGGAGCAGTGACGCTGCGCTGGTAAATGACGTAGAAACGCTCACCGGCCTTTTCAAAGTACAGCCGGGTGCCCCGGAACAATTCCGATAGGGCGTCCTCGACCGTCTTGAAGTTTGAAATGTCACGATGAGCCGTCTGGCCTTCTACCCATTCATCCTTGTAGGCTATGGATACACCGAAGGACCGTTCGAGTTCATGCAAGCGTTGCTTTAGTGGACTCTTATTCCCATCTGTATAAGACCCCACGTAGGTTCGCGAGGCATAGTAGACATCCGACTGGGCGTGGGCTGTCAGACTTGCCATTACAAACCATGCGACTAGTAAGTAGCTGTATCTCATAAGCGATAGGTTGTTTTGTTGGTACTGCTCTCTTTCGTTTTCATAATTGTGTGGTTTCAGGGTTACTCGTATAGAACGACTGTATTGCCATTATGCACAACCTTCAGCTGGAAGGCCTTTGCGATCTGAAGGACCAGTTCCTTTTCCCCGGCAGTCGGCATTGACCCGGAGACTGTCTGATCCAGTAACGCAGGATTGCTCACCTCCACGGTGAGACCGTAATTGTCGTGTAGCATCCGTACCATCTCCCGGAGACTCGTGTGATCCAGAACAAGGCGGTTCTCGGTCCACGCCACATAGTTCCCGGGATTCACATTTTTCCTCGACACCTGGTTGCTGCGGTATTCCACTACCTCCCTAGGCGGCATGATGCCCTTCTCATCTGTTGCCGACGGCAGCCTGAGTTGTATCCTTCCGGAGTTCAAAAAGACTTTAGTTTCCTGAGTCCGGTGGTACACGTCGAACGTCGTGCCCAACACCTCTACGGCTACGCCGTCTTCAGTCTTTACTACGAAGGGTTGGTGATCTTCCTGGTGGGTGACGGAAAAAAACGCCTCACCGTACAGATGGACCTCGCGGGCAGCAGCCTTGTCCCAATTGTCTGCGTACGTAAGCTTTGAGTTGGCATTCAGCGTGACAGCCGACCCGTCGGGAAGCGTTATCGCCCGTGTTTCACCATATGCTGTTTCGTAGGTAATATGTTCAATGGGCGCGGTAAGGGCGTAAAGCACAACGCCAACAACGGCCACCGCTGCCGCAATGCCCCAACGTAGAAACCTTTGGGTATTCCCGGTGTAAGGGCGCGGAGGGACGGACCGAATCCGGGTCCATAGTTGCGCTACCTCATCTGTGGATAGGCTGTGTTCGGGGAAAGCCAGGTGCTTCAGGATGTACCGCGCTTCCTCGATTTCGGCGACCTTCTGAGGATGATCCTCCATCCAGGTACGCCAAAACGCATCGGTTTCAGGGCTGGGATTCTTTACCCAATCCTGAAAATAGGAATCCATGACAAAGTCATTGACGCAAAAATGTACGTAGTCCTTCACGGTTTCGGGGTTGTACGCTCTTAAAGAGAGCACCGCAACCGATTTCTCATCACTTTTTCGGACTTTTTTGCAAAAACTTATTGGATGGCCGTGGCCAGCAGGATGGCAAAGGGCAGAGGCACTCTCATCTTACGGCGCAGGATGTCGATAGCCTTGGAAATAATGTTATAGACGGAGTCCACACGTATTTCCATGATCGCAGCTACTTCGTGATAGCTTAGGTCGTTGAAGAACCTGAGAAACAGCGCTTCCCGTTGCCGCCGGGTCAACGCCTTTATGCATCGCTGAAGGTGTTCCGATTGTATTTTCCTGGCTTCCGCGTCGATCATGCCATCCTCCGCTGATGGCATAAAATCGAACATGGAGGACTGTCCGGCCAGAACGGTCGAAAAGCGCTTCCGGGCAATAATTTTGGACATTAACAGTCGCCGGAACGATTTGAAGAGGTAAAAATTGACCGATCCGACGGCGCTGACCGTCTCCCTTTTGTCCCACAGTCGTGCAAACAGCTCCTGCAGGCAGTCGAGTACCAGCTCTTTGTCACGACACGTGTGCATGCCGTAGTTGAAGAGGCGTTGTACGTATTTGCGATACAGAATCGTGAAGGCCAAGTCGTTACCTTTCTTGAAGTTGTCCCACAATACGGACTCCTCGACAAGCCCCGGATTCTCTGGGACGTGTCCGGCTAAGGACGAAGCGGGTCGGTTGGCAGGGTCAATCGCAAACATCAGGTTCGGGGTTCCGGTTAACCGAAAATCAGAACTTATTGCCTGACTTCAAACGATTGCGACATAAAAAATGTAATCAATACACGAACGGCGGGGAAACGTCCTGGGGAAACTGGAGCGGGAAACGGGTCTCGAACCCGCGACCTGCAGCTTGGGAAGCTGCCGCTCTACCAACTGAGCTACTCCCGCTTTTGGCGGAAATTTAAAGTAAATTACCTGAATCCTCAATGCTCCATTTTCCCGTAACTTGTCTGGCAGCCTCAGTTACCTAAAAGGATCAATAGTTATGCAGCGGTTCGCCTTAGCCCTCTTTGTAATAATGACACCACTCGTCCTCTCGGCACAGGATTACCTCGCCCTTCATCCAGAGAATCCCCACTACTTCGTGTACAGAGGGAAACCCCTGATCCTGATTACCTCTGCTGAACATTACGGTGCGCTGATAAACCTCGACTTTGACTATGAAGTTTACCTGCAAACCCTGAAAGCAGACAGGTTGAATCTCACCCGCACATTTTCCGGGGCGTATGTTGAACCTTTTGGCGCATTTAACATCGCAGAAAACACGCTGGCCCCGGCATCGGGCCGTTTCATCGCACCGTGGCCACGGACAGAAGTCCAGGGATACGCGGGCGGTGGGAACAAGTTTGATCTGTCGCGTTGGGACGAACGCTATTTCAGCCGGTTGCGCGACTTCATTTCGAAGGCGCGCGATAACGGAGTTATCGTAGAGTTCACCTTTTTCTGCCCCTTTTATGAGGATGTGCAGTGGCAACTCAGCCCGATGAACGCCACCAACAACGTCAACCATGTCGGCAACGTTGGCCGCAACGATGTATACACCCTGGACCGCAATGGAGGATTACTCGCCATCCAGGAAGCGCTTGTTAGAAAGATCGTGACTGAACTCCGCACTTATGGCAATGTCATATACGAAATCTGCAATGAACCGTATTTCGGGGGTGTCACCATGGAGTGGCAACACCGCATCGCGGATGTCATCATCGAAACCGAAAAGGAACTGGGTGTCAAACACCTGATTTCACAAAACATCGCCAATGAAGCGGCGCGCATTGTTGACCCACACCCAGGTGTTTCCGTCTTCAATTTTCACTACGCCTGGCCCCCGGTGGCCATTTCGCAGAATTACCAGCTGGGTAAGGTGATCGGCGACAATGAAACTGGTTTCGACGGAAATGCCGACAGCACCTATCGGCGCGAAGGATGGGCCTTTATCCTGGCGGGCGGCGCGCTGTACAACAACCTCGACTATTCCTTCACCGCGGGCCACGAGGGAGGCACCTTTGCGTATCCGGCAACGCAACCTGGCGGCGGCTCTAAAGCACTCCGGCAACAATTAGCGCACCTCAAGGCTTTCATGGAACGATTCGCATTTGTCTCCATGCAGCCGGACAGCACCGTGGTATCGGGACTCAATACTGGAGTGACGGTGCAGGCGCTTGCAGAGGAAGGCAAACAATATGCTGTTTATCTCAGCGGCGGAGGGCAACAGGATGTTACCCTCCGTCTGCCGCCGGGAACGTATTCTGCGGAATGGTTGAACACAACGATGGGATCCTGGCACGCACCCACGAGGGTTGTTTCGAGGAATGGTTCTGCCCGGCTGAAAGTCCCTGACTATCGTTTTGATATCGCTCTCCGCGTGATACGTTTACGGTGATGTCTATTCGAAAAATGGCATGCCCTCAGTGGCATAACGACGCATACCTTCTTCGTTAATCTCGACGCCTACACCCGGTTTTTCGGAAAGGGGTATAAATCCATCCTTTATCATTTCGCCGTCGTAGGTGACGATCTCCTTGAACATAGGATTGTCATGGAAGTAGATCTGCCATTCCAGGATCATGAAATTCGGGACGGAGGCGCAGACATGGCATGACGCCATAGCGCCGAGGAACGAAGCAACCATGTGCGGAGCGAAGGGTACATAGTATAGGTTTGCCAGGTTGGCGATGCGTTGGCCTTCGCCCAAGCCTCCCGCTTTTTGAAGGTCTGGCATAATGATGTCGACCGCGCCGATTTCCAGCAGGCGTCGGAATCCATGGGCGAGATAAAGATTTTCGCCGGCGCAGATCGGCGTCGTAGTCGAGTCGGCAATGATCTTGTATGCGTCAACATTCTCGGCCGGTATCGGCTCCTCCAGCCACATCAGGTTGTAGGGTTCGAGTCGTTTAGCTACAATCTGTCCCGTGGGAGCATCGTATCGGCCGTGCATGTCGGCACAGATGTCCATATTGGGTCCAACGGCCTCACGTGCCGCGGCGATCTGATCGACCATCCGTTGTATCTCGGCCGGGCTGGCGGTCCAGTTGTATCTGTCGTACTTGTTAGGATCGTTGAATTGGTCCAGGTCGAACTTTACCGCTGTAAAGCCCATGTCCTTCGCCCTCTTTGCATTCTTAGCAAATTCCTCAGGACCGGGGAGGCGGCTCTGGTAGAGTGCAGTGTCACAGTACACCCGGATACTGTCGCGGAACTTACCACCCAACAATTGATACACCGGGAGATTCAATGCCTTTCCCGCAAGATCCCACAGCGCCGACTCGATGGCTGACAGTACGGCAACATACATCCCCGACTGCGCTCCCTCGAAGAAGCCGCTTCTCCGGATGTCTTCGAACAGTCGATGCACGTTGAGCGGGCTTCGGTCGCGAATCCTCCTGCCCAGCATTTTGACCAGGTGATACGTGCCGGGCGTCGCGTCAACGCCTTCACCGCACCCCCAGATGTCCTGGTTGGTATAAATCTTCACGAACAGACTGTGGCCGCCACGAATGTAACCGCACTTGATGTCCGTGATCTTCAGATCACTCGGCGCCGACATCTTCGGGGCACGGTCAATAGCTTCTTCATAACCCTTTCCGAACGTAGCAAAGGGAGACAATGCGCCTGCGGCCAAAGCGCTCTTCATCAAAAAGGAACGCCGCGAGGTTGATGTGTGATTTTGTTTCACGATTGGGTTGATTTAAGGTAATTCAATGCGAGCAAGACTTACCAGGTGCGTGTTTTGAGATACTCCTGGATTTGTTCCTTTGGAACAGGAAGCTTGTCAATGTGTTCGTTTAACCATTGCGAGAAGTCTCTCTCGATCTCTTCCGACCAGCGGGTATCGATTTGGCCAGGAGTATATTTCTGTTCACGAAGGCGCTGATGGCCGAACATATCCCGGAGGCGTACAATCTCGGAGGTCTTTACGACCTGCTCTAACAGGTGGGGCGGTATGAAAATTACACCCCCATCGCGACCTAGCACCGCATCGCCCGGCATAACGGTGGCCCTTCCGATGCGGGTGGGTGTGTTGATGCCAACAAGCGTCGTGTTCAATCGGCCATCGGGATTGTTGAGGTGATGCGAGGGGTGGTAGGAACGGAAAAACGAAGTAAACCCACCGATCTCCTTAAGACCGTTGATATCGCGCACCGCACCATTATATACAATGCCGTTTCCGGTCTTGGCAAAGATCGAGTTGCCCAGGTTGTCGCCGATGGTAGGTCCGTCCTCGTGCGCTCCGAACTGATCGACCACGTAGACGTCGCCCTTAACGAGCATGTCGATAGGCCACGAGTTCTGAGACTTCACCCGGCCATCCTTTTCGTGTCCTTTCTTGTCGATTACCCGGTGAATGTCCGGTCGGCCCGGAACGAACGTGGCCGTTACGGCACGTCCTACCAGAACACTGTCGGGATTGATCATCACCCATCCATCTTCATACTGATAGTTGTAGTTGTGTCCCCGTAGTACCGCCCACGCCTCTTCGAGAGTTACGAGTTTAAGACGTTCCAGGAGACCGTCGGGAACCTTAGGTCGACCATCGGGGAATCGTTCACCCTTCCACTCAGGAGTGAGGAAGATGAGTTCCTCCTTCGATATCTGCTGTGCCATGACCTGCATGCCAGCCAGCAGGATCACCGTTGAGAAAAAAAGAAGCCTTTTCATACGCATGGGTTGTGTTTGGGTCAATTTACAATAGGCGCCGACACACTTGTAGCATGCAATCGCACTGCGCCCTTTTTTGACAAAGCATGTGCGCCTCGCTCATTCATTCTATCCCCAATGGTTTGACCGGAAGAAATCTTGTATGGACGGACAGCGGGAGAGGATTTTTGGGGCATGCAACACGTCAACCAAGCGCCTTTAGCCACGCCGTAGCCATCAACGGTGCGCCGGCAATGGAGGGGTGAACGCCGTCAGGCGCCCAATAGTCGCCGGAGGCTTTTTCCTTCGCCTTGTCGAATACAGACTGGAACGGAATGAACACCGCGTTGAAGCGGTCAGCCACTTCGCGCGCTGCCTCCTGGTAACCCTTGAACTCCGGGAACCAGGTGCTATCCACTGCCGTAGTGCCGGGGATTGCAAACGGCTCGCAAATGATCAGACTGGCATCAGGAAGTGCTTTTTTTGTACGTTCAATAAGGGCTATGTAATCATTGCGGTAGACCGTCACTGTGCCGTCGTAGTTTCCGTTCCGCTTATGCCAGTAGTCGTTAACACCAATCAAGATACTGAGGACGTCGGGCTTGATGTTCAAACAGTCTTCATCCCATCGGTCCGCAAGTTGGTACACCTTGTTGCCGCTTATACCCCGGTTGTAAATATTGAGTTTGAGCGACGCATGCTGTTTTAATAATTCTGCTGCAGCCAGAAAAGCATAACCTCTCCCCAATGCGCCCGCATGATTGGCTTCCCGCGCGTCCCGACTTCTGCTGGCATCGGTGATGGAATCACCTTGAAAAAGAATGGTTCCGCCTTGCTTAAGACGCACCTTCGCAATGTTATCCGGAATGGCTGCGGCTACGATATCGGGCAGGCTAAGCGCCAGCGCGCTCCCCACCGCAGCGCGCTTGAGGAAATCTCTGCGGGAATTCATAAGGGTAATGAGGATTGACCCCTGTAAAGTAGGAAACTTCAACTGCTATGACAAGCAAGTTTTGGATCACTTGGACACATGGACTACGGATCACTTGTTTCTTGCAATCGTAACCACCAACTGCCCACTACTGCCTACCACTGCCAACTAAATAAGGATCCCGGCACCTCCAGCCCGCCCTCGCTTCCCCGGCCGGCGGACGATACACCTTGTGTGGCAGGTGT
>JAJJPK010000043.1:0-24819 GCA_032907565.1 Cyclobacteriaceae bacterium
TTTCTGATAGCAGCCCACTTGCCGCAATACGGAACGAATACAATGCGGTATCCGTCGAGGGCGCTTTCGCCGAAAAGCAATTGTTCGTCGGCAAGGGAGCAGGAAGCTATCCGACAGGCTCTGCCGTTTTGTCGGATATTTCGGCGCTCACGTACGACTATGCCTATGAATACAAGCGCCACCACCGCGACCATGGGGTGGAATTCTCCAACGACCTCAGCGTGGGCGTCTGCGTGAGTTTCAAACAAGGAGCGCCGGTTTCACTGCGCGACTTTGAGACCTTCGAATCGGGATACGCCGCCAACGGGCGCGAGGACATGATCGGCCCGGCTACACTCTCAACCCTGCGCAAATGGCAGCAGCATGAGGACATCGGCATTATCCTGAAACCCGACGCTGCGTTTGTGCCGGTTACACGTTCTTCACAATCCGCCAAGGCAGGATCCTTTGCCGCCTGAACACCGTAAATTCAGGCGAATTTCTGGTTGAATCGTTGTTGTGATAGTATATTTGGAGCGTAAAATCGCTCTTCGAAATGCTGATCATCACATCGATCATCGCCTTTACCCTCATAATCCTCCTGCTGGTATTCATGCTGCTATATGCCCAGTCCAAACTGGTACAGTCTGGACCGGTCAAGATCATCATAAACGGCGACGAGAGTAATCCCCTGGTCGCTCCTGCAGGCAGTTCGCTGCTTACGACGCTTGCCATCCAGCAAATTTTCCTGCCGTCGGCCTGCGGCGGCGGTGGTACATGCGCTACCTGCAAGTGCGTGGTGGAAGAAGGGGGCGGTGATGTTCTACCCACGGAGTTGGGCCACCTCAGCCGGCAGGAAAGGCTGGGCAACGTGCGTCTGAGTTGCCAGGTTAAGGTAAAGCAAGACATGCGCATTCGGATCCCGGAAGAAATCTTCGGGATCAAGAAGTGGGAATGCGAGGTGGTTTCCAATTACAACGTGTCCACGTTCATTAAGGAATTTGTCGTGAAACTGCCCCCAGGCGAAACCCTCAAGTTTGAAGCCGGTGGCTATATCCAGATTGACGTACCCGCTATTGAAGTCGACTACAAAACGATCGACATAACCCCGCACCCGGAACTGGGTCACCCGCCGGATGTCTTCAAGTCCGACTGGGACAAGTTCAAGCTGTGGGACCTCAAGATGAAGAATGACGAGCCCCTTTTCCGGGCCTACTCAATGGCCAACCACCCGGCCGAGGGGAATATCATCATGTTGAACATCCGGATCGCAACCCCGCCCTGGGACCGGGCCAACAATCGCTGGATGGACGTGAATCCGGGCGTTTGCTCGTCCTACATTTTCTCGAGAAAGCCGGGCGACAAGGTGACGATTTCCGGGCCTTACGGCGAATTCCACATCAACCCGACCGACCGCGAAATGATCTACATCGGCGGTGGAGCCGGTATGGCCCCGCTCCGGGCACATATCTTCCACCTGTTCCAGACGGAACGGACAAACCGGAAAGTATCGTACTGGTACGGCGGCCGTTCGCGGAAGGAATTGTTCTACGTAGATCACTTCCGCCGAATCGAGCAGGAATTCCCGAACTTTAAGTTCTACATCGGGCTTTCGGAGCCGCTCCCTGAGGATAACTGGAAGGTCAAGAAGAGTCTTGACGACCCCGAGGGCGACGGGTACATCGGATTTATCCACCAGTGCCTGTACGACAACTACCTCAAAGACCACCCCGCGCCAGAAGACGTGGAATACTACCTCTGCGGCCCGCCCCTGATGAATGCCGCCGTCCTCAAGATGCTGGACGAGCTCGGAATTCCCAAGGAAAACATCCGATTCGACGATTTCGGAGGGTAAACAGGGACCAGGGCAGGGCGCCGATTCGCCCTTTAACATTTGGGGATTTTTGCTATCTTGCACTACTCAACCCCCCAATCCCAGGGCCTGTGAAACGGTTAGCGTCCATAGTCTTCCTGTTTCTCTTCCTCTTCAATGTTGGCGGGTACTACTTTGTATTTGTAGGGCTGCAGTACAGGGCTTCTGTCAAGTTCTCGGAAATGCTCGACAACGACGAGCTCGACCCGGAGGACACGTACCTGTTCAAGGTTCCCCTCACCCTGCCGTATCAAATCACCGACAATGGGTTTGAAAGGGTTACCGGCCTCATCGAACACCGCGGAACATTCTACCGCCTGATCAAGCAAAAGTATTCCAACGATACACTCCACATTGTCTGTGTTCGCGATCAGGCTCAGCAACACATAGCGAATCAACTCACGCGTTACGCTAAACTCTCCAATGACATTCCGGTCTCGCATGAAGGGCCCGGACCTCTGGGCCACGTGCAGAACCTCTGGTCCAAAATGAGCAAGGACTTCAACAGCAATCAGCTGCTTGAAATATTAAGCCCGGACTTCGGGTATCTCAAACCGTGGTACGCAAGTACCGACGAATCCCTCCTTAGCAGGGCAGAAGCCGTTCCCACACCACCTCCTGAACTCACCGGGGGTTAATATTGGAAATTTCCATTCATGCTAGTAACCGCTGCTGACTCAGCACGCGGTTTTGTGTCTTTGTTCAATTTTATCACGACCCAACTACCCGCTATGAAACTATACTTATACTTTCTTTCTATCCTGTCCTGCGTAGCCCTGTTTGTTACCGATGTTTCGGGACAAGGATGTGTCGCCGTACGTAACATGGCTTCTCCCTGTGGTGTAACCTTCGACAGCATGCGGACAAGCAACTGGCAACTCAGCGCCAACTTTCGATACTTTCACTCCTATAAACATTTCAGAGGTAGCCACGAAGAAAAAGAGCGCGTCGAAAATGGAACTGAAGTAATCAACAACGATCACTCTCTTACCCTCGGTGCTTCGTATCGTGCGTCGGACCGCTGGAGCTTTTCGGTAATCGTCCCGCTGGTCTACATCGACCGGTCTTCACTATACGAACACAAGGGTAACAACAGCGGCGAGCGCTATCATACCAGCAGCCGCGGGCTTGGCGATATCCGGATCGCAACATACTATTCCGCGATCCCTCAGACGGAACGAGGTAACCTTACCGTCGGACTTGGTTTCAAGCTGCCAACCGGCGACTACGAGTACACGGATTATTTCCACCGTCCCGAAGGATTGGAACTCCGCCCGGTAGACCAATCTATTCAACCTGGTGACGGAGGATTCGGCGTTACCGCAGAAGTCGAGTTCAGCCAGAGAATTGCGCACTCATTTTATGGATACTTCACGGGCTTCTACCTGATCAATCCCAGGAACACCAATGGCACGCTCAGGAGCCCCAACCTGACAAACGGTATTCCCCTTTCAAATGAAATGTCGGTAACCGACCAATTCCTCACGGTTGTAGGCTTCGACCAGCGCGGACAATCTTTCTGGCGAGAGTTGGGCGCGGGCGTCTTCGGGCAAGGCTTCGTGAAGGATGCGCTGCGGAAGCGTGTCCTCGGCGGGCGTCCAGCCGGCCTCGTCGTCGTCCAGGCCGGCCTCGGCGTACGCTATGAAGGGATTCCCGTAGAAGACCTTATCGGAGACAGCGACGGCTTCCGCCGTCCGGGGTACATCATCTCCGTCGAGCCTTCGGCATCGTATATGATCAACCACAAGCATTCCATCGGCGTGAACTTCCCCATCGCTTTGTACCGGAACAGAACCCAAAGTGTCGTCGACCGGCAACGGACTGAAATCACCGGACAATATTCACACGGTGACGCCGCCTTCGCCGACTGGCTGCTTTCTGTTTACTATGTCATGAACTTCTAGATACGTGTATATGTGTCTATGTGTTTGCGTGTTTACGTTGTGCAACTCGCCACGGGCTTACCTGACGGTCGGCAGCCGGCCTTACAGGTAAACCCCACACGATTGCATCTTCCCAACGTAAACACGTAAACACAAAGAAAAGGGGGCTTTCGCCCCCCTTTCAACCTAAAACAAACCACCCTAAAAAGTATCTTTTAGTAACGTTATGCTCTCATCATGGGAATCTCCAGGTTGACGGTAGTTCCCTCGCCTTCACGCGAACTTATATTCAGCGAACCGTTGAGTTTTTCAACGGCTTCCTTCGCGATGTAAAGGCCAAGTCCTGATCCATGCCCGTCATCCGTTGCCCGGTAAAACATCTTGCACACCTGAGGAAGGTGTTCGCGGGCGATGCCGCGGCCATTGTCTTTTATAGAAACCTGTACGCGGTCCTTGTCGGCGCGAACGTCAACCCGGATTTCAGGGTCTTTGCCATTGCGGTACCGGATAGAATTGGAGATGATATTGCTCAGGATTACCTTGAGCCGCCACCGGTCGCTGTAGAAAGGACCCTCCTGCTTTACGCTCACGTGCTTCTGCACATTCTCGTTAACAAAGGCCAGCTTCAGTTGATCGAATGTCTCGGCGATCAGGGGTTCGAAATACACCTCCTCGCGATTAACGTCAAGCCGGGAGTTGCGCGACTGATCAAGTATTTCCTTAATGAAGTGATCCTGCTGCTGCGCACTCCGGTAGATCATGTCGAGATACATCTCGCGCATCTTTGAGTCTTTGTCCTTCCGCACGAGATTGATGAGTCCGAGCACAGATGCGATAGGTGCGCGAAGGTCATGAGAAACGCTGTAGACGAAGTTGTCGAGTTCGGCGTTGCGCTTGCTCAGCTCTTCGTTGGTCTTGCGCAGTTTTTCTTCAGCCAGACGACGGGTTCTGATTTCCTCGTTCAGTTCCTTCGTCCGGTCGAGCACCATAGTTTCCAGGTTGCTGTTAAAGGTCTCCAACTCCCGCTGTACAGTAAGCCTTTCACGTACTGTTGCCGAGAGAATGATCGTCGAAATACTCGTGACACCAATGAATATCTGAAGCAGCAGCATGGAGTTAGACGACTCTTCCAGGACAAACGGTCCCTCCCGGTTTACTGTCAGATAAATTGCGAAAAGTGAAGCCAGGAGCACTCCCGTTATCGCCACGACGAGGTCAAAGCGGAAGGCCAGCCACAGCAAGAAGGGCAGTATAAGGAAGGGAAGCGCTCTGCCAATTGTCTCGGCCATGTAATCAAGCTGCAATAGCATGTACAGTCCTGCAATTCCCGCCAGGAATACTGCAATCTCGATCCCTTTTTCAAGATTAAAGGTGATACGGCGGCCGCGTACAAGCGCAAGAACAAAGGGTGTAAACAGGAGAATGCCCACCACATTGCCCACCCACCAGGAGAGCGACGACTGGAGGATGCGGTCCTCCGGAAGGAGACCGAACAACAGCAGGCTTGATGTGCCTATGCTCGCACCCGCCACGGCCATCACGAGCGTTACGAAGAGGAAACGAAACGCGTTACGTGCATTGCGGAACGGATAGTCGTCTCGAATCCAATGACGCAGGAGGTAGTTGCCGATGAGCGCCTCCAATGTGTGACCTACCGCGATGCAGCTGCTCACCGCAATCACCGTCTGCGCCGGAACGTCCGGCGTATTCCAGTAGGCCATGACGTTAGCGATGAGCGCACCGATGGTGATGCCCGGCCACGCAACGCGGCCCATCAACAGGATCAGGGCAAAGGCGATACCCGATGGCGGCCACGCAGGCAGTGCGGTGGTATCCTGAAACGAGAGAAAATATCCTAACCGTGCCGCGATATAATACAAAACGGCAAACAGTATGATCTTCAAATCCAGATCATACTTAAGTGTAAGTTTGGTTTGGACTAGTAATTGGCTCACAATCAGACCAATATTGTAAATTTCAATGGCTTTGGCCGGGAATGGCGACGGTTTTGGACAATTTGGAGGTCAGGAAGTCAATTTTTAGGGATGAATTGTCAGGCAGTACCCGCGGAAATTGGGTGAAAATTCTATATTCAGCCCGAGTATACGCCTGGCCATGGACCTCACAATCTTTTTTTCTCCCGTTGACGAGTCAGTGTACGAAGGGATCGAGTCAGCTTCGTCTTTCTTCAAGAGCATTAGCGTCTTTGGCGACAAGATGCCCGACTACCGCGGCGCGCGCATCGCGTTGATCGGGATCGGCGACAGCAGGGGGTCAGAAAACGGAGAAAATGCTACGACAGGTCCGGATGAGATCCGCAAGAAGCTTTACCGCCTTAAACGCGGAAAGGGCGGCGCGCGCATTGTCGACCTTGGAAACCTGAACCCCGGTGTAGATGCCGACGAATCGAGTGTCCGTGTTAGCGAAGTGTGCCGTGTACTCCTGGAGAACAATGTTCTGCCTGTCATTATCGGCGGCAGCCAGGATCTGGATTATGGCCAGTACACAGCCTATGAGAGTATGGAAAAGCTCGTGAGCTTCCTCAACGTCGACGCATTTCTAGACCTGGAGGAGGGTAGCGAAGCCCTCGCTAACCGGAAACACATCCACCGGATCCTCCTGCACGAGCCGAACTACCTCTTCAGCTATACCCACCTTGCCTATCAAAGCTACCTGATCGACCCGGCATCCGTAGCAGTGCTGGAGAAACTCTACTTTGAAGCCTTCCGAGTTGGACAGATGCGGACCAACCTCGCTGAGATCGAGCCTACCATACGAAACGCCGACCTCGTTTCTTTTGACATTACCGCTATTCGCTCCTCCGACGCACCGGGCAATAGCAGGGCGCTGCCCTTCGGACTGTCAGGAGAAGATGCGTGTCAGATCTGCTGGTACGCCGGCCTAAACGAAAAGCTCAGCTCTATCGGGTTTTACGAATACAATCCAGACCTTGACGATGAGCAGCGGAAGACAGCCTTTATCGTGGCGACGATGATCTGGTATTTCGTGGAAGGATTCAACCACCGGAAGAATGACATTAGCTTCCGGAGCATGGACTTTCTCAAATACGTCGTCACCCTCCCAGGAGAGACTGAGACGCTGGCTTTCTACAAGAGCAAACTCAGCGACAAATGGTGGATGGAGGTTCCCTACCCGAACGGCGTGGAACGATATTCCAGGAACAGCCTTGTGCCTTGCAGTTATAACGACTACCAGACGGCTATTAAGGGCGAGTTACCTGAACGCTACATCAACACGCTCGCTAAGTTGATGTAGCGTCAATAATCAGAGCACGTTGTTGAGCTGCTCCTTGATCTTTTCCAGTTCTTCTTTCATAACCACAACGTGCTTCTGAATAGCAGCATCGTTGGCTTTCGATCCAATGGTATTGATTTCGCGGCCGATTTCCTGGGAAATGAAAGTCAGCTTTTTGCCGCTGGATTGTGGTGAATCCAGGGTTTCCATGAAGTAGTCGAGGTGTGTTTTCAGTCGTACTTTTTCCTCATTGATATCGAGCTTTTCGATGTAGTAGAGAATTTCCTGTTCGAGCCGGTTGGCATCAAATCCGTTGTCTGTCAGGTACGACGCGGCGTTCGTTTTGAGGCGTTCGCGGATGCGCGCCACCCGCTCCGGGTCTAGTGCCTCAATTTGCTTTAGGTTTTCGCGGATCTTGGAGCAGCATCCCGCCAGCATGGCGTGCAAGGACTTCCCTTCCTGAACCCGGAATGTATCGCATTTAGCAATCACCTCCAGGAAGGCATTGCGAATCCATTGCCACTCTTCTTCTGACACCTCATCCCGTAGGCGGACCTGGATCACATCAGGCGACGCCAATGCCAGATTAAAAATGGTTTCCATAGCGGAGACGCCAACTTCATCCGCGAGATACTTCAATTCCCTGAAGTAACTCTTGAAGAGAGAGACATTATAGGATTGTCGGATCTCATCATCTCCCGTTCTGACGTACTCGAGGGTCACGGAAACCTTTCCACGTTCGAGTTTTTCGCTGATGATATTGCGCATCTCAAGTTCGCGGTCGGCAAAAGCCTTCGGAACGCGGAGCGTGAGATCGAAGAACTTTGAATTCAAACTCTTGACCTCAATGCTGAGCTGCGCATTGCCATTGTCGTAAACCGCCTGGCCGAAGCCAGTCATGGATTTAATCATATTGTGCGGGGACTGAAGGGGAACGTACCCCGGATGCCAAGTTAAGGAATATCAGGTAACTAGTAAGAAGTGTGAAGTAAGAAGTAAGAAGTTGGCCCTTCGACAGGCTCAGGGACCGGTCTCATTCAACTATTCAATCTTCAACGCTTCACCTTCTTTCTCAGAAGTCGAAGCCAATCGTTGCCATCAGCCTCGGTTCACCGACTTCGAAGTTTTCGACGGGCCACGCGAGATCAAACTTGAGGTAGTAGCCCAGCATAACGGACCGAAATCCTACGCCGTAGCTGTATAGCCAGGGGTTTAAGAAATTCTTAAGCTGGATTTCAAACGGCGTTTGCTTGATGACCTCGTAGCTTACGCTGTTTTGCGAATTAAACGGAGCCTCTCCCGACCAGCACGTACCCATGTCGTAGAAGGCGGTTAACTGCATGTTGCGGAAGAAGTTTGACGATATAGGTCCTCCGGCCAACGTACGGGCGATAGGGATTCGCAATTCTGCATTGAACATCATCACGCTGTTGCCGAACAGTGTTGCATAGTCGAAGCCCCGGAGTCCTGTGGCGTACTCCATGAAGAGGATATCCTGATTCTCGCGATAAACACCCAGCGGATTTGGCTTGCCATCGCTTGTCGTCCCCTCTTCTCTGCTTTCGTTAAAGAACCAGTTGTCCATACCACCCATGAGGTATAGTTTCGGAGAGCGACCGAAGAAGGTCCCACCGAAACCGCGGACGGCAAAGACGATTTCTTTATAAATTTTTTGATAGTGCCTTATGTCGATATAGGCCTGGCTGAAACTCAGATCCTCATTGCTTAAGCCCTGGTGATGGACGAATGCAATCTTGCCTCGCGTCCCCTCGATAATATTCATGCCACTGGCAATGGAGTTGTCGTATACCAGTTCCGTGCGAATACCTGCATAGTAGTTGTTGGTTGGCTTCTCACGGAGACTGGACTGAGGCAGATTATCCTTACCCATGTTAACCGACCGGGCAACTTCAAACAGCGGTTTGACGGAGACGCGCGCCCTGTCACTAATCGGCATGGAGGCACCGAATTCCAGCTTGTGCAGGCTGTAATTGTAGATGCTTCCCTCGTCGCTGCTGGGACGTCGCAGAATCGCTTTCCGGTCTACCCGTGCGCTGAAGTCGATGAATGCAGGAAGGTATTGGAACTCCGCATAGGCATCGCTGTTTCGGAGGTCTATGCTCGTCATGATGCCTCCAAAGAAGCGGTAGTTCTCCATCATATCGTTCATCTGTGTTTCAATGAGGATGCCCAATCCCCTAAGGGGATCGATGACGATAGATGTGATCAGGTTATCGGCACTGAATTTTGATTCATAGGGGAATGGTCCGGTGATGCGACTTCTTTCCCTCGCTTTGGCGAAGCGGGTCAGGAAGGTTTGGCCGGGCTGAGTTTCACGGACCGGCTCTTCTTCGAACTGATAGTCATCCGTATTGACAATGCCTTCCTTTGCTGCCGGTTCGTCGGTTACCACCACTGTGTCGGGAGCGGCTCCTGTAACGGCCAGCGAGTCGGAACCCACCGACACGGAGTCGATGACAACAGCCGGAGCAGGCAGCGTGTCTGTCGGGGCGATTGTACTATCCGCAGGCAGCTCAAACGATACCTCAGCAGTGTCCGGCTCAATAACGTCCGGAAAAGCCTGGGGCGGTATAGGGTCCTCCTCTAGCTCAGGCTCAGGCTCTGTTCGGGTGGTATCTTCAGAGGCCCCGCGGAGTCTTTGGTTGAGCAAGTCCTTGATGCTCATGCTGCGATTTTCCTGGGTCTGTTTCCTCCGTTCCTGGATGGTACGCGCTTGCTGAAGCTCCGTTCGCCGCGTGGCAGGGGTAAACACCTGGCGGTTGATATCGAAAGAAGAACTATAAAAGATGTTCTCCTTCAAGTCGTTGGTTGCAATTACAGCGAGGCTCGACGTAGGGAAATTGAGATCGTAGTGTTTGATGCTACTCGAGAAGTTCGTCAGCTGAGAATAGATTCCTGACTGACGGTTATAGCGGAAGAGATTTATGATTCCACGCTGGTCGCTGAGGTAAATGATGTTGTCGCGATCCATGGCTAACGGGGCGAAGTCCTTACTCACGGTATTCGTGATGCGCGTTAACACCGTGGTTGTCGTGTCCAGGTCGAAAACAAAGAGATTGAAATTATCGGTAAGGTCGGCGATGGGCATTTTCAAACCCGTTGCCAGCGTGTCAGTGGTACGGTTGGAACTGAACACAATCGAATTAGAGCCAGGAACAAAGCTGGGATCGAGGTCATCGTAGATGTCATTCGTTAGTCTTCGTACCCTATCGCGCCGGGAGCTCACGAGAAACAAGTCGTTCTGACCTTCAAAGTCAGCGCTCAGCACGACGAGTCTGCCGTTACCCGAAAAGTCGAAGCTGCGTACGTTGCTGAAGCGGTCCATCTCACGCGGGATCTTGGACTTGGTGCTCAGGTCGTACAGCCAGAAAACGTACTGGCCTTGCTTTAATCCGATTACTCCCAGGGTGTGATCGTCGGCCCAGCTAATGAGTGGCTGTTGATAATCGACGCGTTGGTTGATTACTTTGGAACCGCCGGACAATATGACCCTCTCCTTGCTGGTGCCAACCTCCATGACTTTGACGATAAAACGTCCCCTGTCGTTTTCAGCATAGGCAACATATCGGCCATCGGGACTGATCTTTACTGTCGTGAAGCGCGTCGTCTTGTTATGTCGGGGGGTAAGTTGCGTCGCGGTGCCCAGCGATACGTAAGACTTTTCAACGCTCGCGCCCATGGAGCCATAGAAATTCTCCCAATCCGCCATCAACTGTTTGAAGGAGATTCCCAGCGTAAGGTTGATGCTTTTTTCCTCGTTCCGCGTGAGTCGCGTGTAGTTCAGAATGTTCTGAATATAACTCTTGCCGTACTTTTCCGCGATGAAGTTCCACATCGACTGGCCCGCGAGGGCGGCATCGGTGCCAGTGAGTCTTCCCAGTTTTCGCGACTTTCTCGTCTGAAGGAATTGCCGAATGAAGTCATCCATTTCGGTCGTCCATCCCTTCGCCACGTAGTACGCAGCGCCATCCACGAACCACTCCGGGAGATTCAGGAGGAGTGAACTCTGGAAGATGTCCTTGAGTGTTCCTCCGAACATCATCTCGTTGACCAGCAGGTCGGAGATACGATAGAGAAGTTCTTCTTTGAATTCCTGGATGTTTCCGAGGTGTGCCACCTCAACGTATGGCTTGATGAATTCCGTTTCGCCCCCGATCGTGAAGTTGGTGCGGTTAAGCCCTACGTTGCTCTGGCGCAGGTCGGTAAGCGAATTGTAAACAAAGACCTTGGTTTTGAAATACGGTGGATATCCGATGATATCGGTTATGCGGTCGAACTCACCCTCCAGGAATTCCAGGGCCTCCGTCGCTACGTCCCGACGGTTGTCGTAATAGTAGATATCAAAATTCTCGCCGCTGAGATATTGCCAATCAAACTGACGGTACTGGATGCGGTTTTTCCCAAACGACTCGTTTGCCTTCTGCGCTATCCCGTCTATCGCAACCCCGGACAAAAGCAAAATTGCGGCTAATGTTACGCTCCTGTACTTCATGCTATTCAGCGAGAATTCCAATATAATGATTTATACCGACTAATGTCCACCGCCTCCGGAAGTTGCTTTTCTTTTTCAAACCATGCTACAATTTCCGCGGAAAAGTATGGCGCCAGTGAAATACCTTTCGTGCCCATCCCATTGAAAATCACTAGGTTACTATGCTCCGGATGAGTGCCGATCAGCGGCCTGCGATCGGGCGTAGAGGGCCGGACCCCAGCCCGGTGATCGACTACCTCATAGGGCGCCGGACTGAGCGCCCGCAAGCGCTCCTCGAGGGCATTTTTGCCCTCAACTGTGGGAGCAGGCGACTCAAATTCCCGTTCGTAGGTTGCGCCAACATGCCAGGTATCGGAAGAGCCGGGGACCATGTACACGCCCTTATTAACGATCACGTCCGTCAAAAATTTCCCCCGTACCGAGAGCATTTCTCCTTTCAGGGGCTTTATGGGAACCCAGTCAAACCAGGGGTTTGCAAAGACGCCAACGCCCTCGCAGAAGACAACGGCATCCGCTTCATAGCGTCCGAATCGTACGCCCGAACGTCCCACCCGCAAGTCGCCAGGCCCCACACTGCCCTCGACATAGCACGCCCGTTCTTCGAGCCACTTTCGCACGGCAGTTGTGTATCGTTTAGTGTCGACATAGCCGCACTGGTCCAAAAGGTATCCGCCCAACGGATCGTTCAACACTCCGGGATACTGCGATGTGGTGAAGATTTTCTTCACATAAGGTCTGATAGGGCCGTCAGCACTTCTCGCCATCCATTCGTTCTGTTCGCCCGCGTTTGCAAAGGGACCATAGATGGGAAGAGGATAGAAGAAATGCGCGCCTGTGATTTCCTCCACGTGGCGGTAGTAGTGATGCAGGAAGGGAAACAACTCATCGGCCATCCATGTTTTGGCAAACATCTTTCCCGTAACCGGGTTGAAAAGGCCTGCCGCGATCTGAGAGGGCGATGTCGAGTCGGCGCGATTGATCACCAGGATCTTCCAGCCGCGGGCAAGCATTCGCATGGCCAGCGCGGAACCCGCGAGTCCCTGGCCGATAATGAGGCAATCCAGCTTTCCTGCGTGGGGCATGGGCAATCCCAAAAATGGCCATAAATGGGGAGTCTGACACAAAATCGGTGTATTTTTGAAATCAAAATCCCGATGCATGCCCGAGATCGTGTCGTTCGTATTCAACCCGTTCCAGGAAAACACCTACGTCGTATATGACGAAACAGGGGAATGCGTCGTAATCGATCCGGGATGCTACGAAAAGCATGAGGAAGACGAACTCGTCCAGCACATAGAGGACGCGGGACTGCGGGTCGTCATGCTTCTTAATACCCACTGCCACATCGACCACGTACTGGGGAACGCGTTCATTAAGGATCGATTCAAAGTACCGCTCTACATACACGCCATCGAAGAGCCCTACCTTCGGGCTGTTTCTTCCTACGCGCCGAACTATGGTTTCTTTCGCTACCGTGCAACAACACCGGATGCCTTCCTCACCGAAGGTGAGTCTGTGAAATTCGGAAACACTGAATTGAAGGTGTTGTTCACACCGGGGCATTCCCCAGGACATGTAGTCTTCTACCATGAGGAGAGCTTATCCCTCCTCGGCGGAGATGTGTTGTTCTATAACAGCATCGGCCGAACCGATTTGCCGGGTGGAAGCGCAAATGCACTGATCGAAAGCATTCACACTAAATTATTCACACTGCCCGACGCGGTTACCGTTTATCCCGGACACGGACCCACTACTTCCATCGGGTTTGAAAAGCGCACTAATCCGTTTTGCGCGCTTACCGTAAAGTGATAATTATGAAGCGCCACCTGCCCAACCTGCTTACCTGCTGCAATCTCGTTACAGGCGCGGCCGGCATTGTATATTTATTGGAAGATCCTGGCCTGATACCTGCAGCCTGGTTTGTATGGATCGCGCTCATCTTTGACTTCCTGGATGGACTCACGGCACGCATCCTGAATGTTTCTTCGCCTATAGGAAAGGAACTAGACTCTCTCGCAGACGTAATCAGTTTCGGACTTCTTCCTTCCGTGCTTGTCTACACGCAAATCAAGGAGCAAGCAGCATCTGTGTACCTTCCATGGATTGCATTCGTCATCGTAGTATTTTCTGCGCTGCGGCTCGCAAAATTTAACATAGACGATACGCAGACCAGCTCCTTTCGCGGGCTTCCCACGCCAGCTAACGCGCTGTTTATAACTGGCCTTCCTTTTCTAGAGGGCGGG
Source organism: Cyclobacteriaceae bacterium (assembly GCA_032907565.1). Lineage (GTDB taxonomy): Bacteria > Bacteroidota > Bacteroidia > Cytophagales > Cyclobacteriaceae > ZC4RG29. Next base: position 13,747 of record JAJJPK010000043.1, read on the forward strand.
CCGGGAGCGTTTCTGCTTGACCCTTACGTCCTTGCGGTGATCTCCGTCGCTTTTTCTTTGCTGCTAGTGTCCCGAGTCGAATTATTCGCCTTGAAATTCAAGGATTTAACGTGGAAGCGTAACCAGGTCCAGTATGTTTTCCTGGCGCTGTCGGCGGTGTTGGTGGCCCTCCTTAAATTTGCGGCCGTACCGCTCATTATACTTTTGTATATCCTTTTATCGTTGAGTAAGTCGGTTGTACCCGGCCCAAGAGTTGACTGAGGTGTCCCGTTTGGCCCTATATAAATACCTACCTGCCTGTTTGCTTGCGATTTCGTGGGGAGGAGCGGTATTGGGGCAATCGTCTGTCCTGCAGAACGGCGAATGGTTGAAATTCTCCGTCGAAACGAACGGCGTATACAAGATTACTTACGACATGCTCAGGAAGGCCGGGGTCAATCCGGCGTCAATCGACCCAAAAACCATCCGTTTGTTCGGCAATACCGGAGGAATGCTACCCCAGGCCAATAACGCAGCGCGCCCCAACGACCTTACAGAGCTTGCCATCCAGGTGATCGGCGAAGAAGATGGTGCATTCAATTCGTCAGATTATATTCTCTTTTACGCCGAAGGGCCGGACGATTTTCATTTCGATCCGGAGCGCAATACATTCGCCTATGAGCATAACCTTTATGCTACGCGAAATTTTTATTTTCTCACGTTCGGTGAAGGCCCGGGACTGAGAATCGTTCACCGACAATCAGATGCTCCGGACGGGCACCCCGTGATCAATCACTTCAACGACTTCATCTATCACGAACGCGACGAGTACAACATTCTTAAATCAGGTCGAGAATGGTTTGGGGAACGCTTTGACGTGAACACCACACTTCGCCTCTCGTGGGACATCAGTGGCATCCGGGCAAACAGTCTTGTTACTGTCGTAAGCGACGTCATGGCGCAGTCGTCCGCCGGCTCCTCCTTCACCCTGTACATTAATGGTGTTCCAGTGGGTGAACAATACCTTCTACCCGTTCCGGCAGCCACATATGCCGTGAAGGGTGAAGTACGTCGCGACACGTTCAGAATCGATGCGGGTCCTGTAGTTACTGCAAGCAGTACCTCGCTCGAAGCTCGTTATGAATACACGAAAAACGGAGCGGGGACAGGCTACCTGAATTTTCTCTTGTTGTCGTTTGAACGGGACCTGGCCCTGTACGGCGATCAAACGATCTTCCGAACTGACGTCAGCCAGGCCAATGAATATTCGACTTTTGAAATGGCGTCCGCGACTGCCCTATCTGGAGTATGGGATATTTCCGACCCGTACCGTCCGATAAGCCAAGGGTATACGCTAACTGGCGGAAAGGCTTCGTTCACTACGAACACAAGCTCCCTCAGGGAGTTCGTCGCATTCTCCAGCAAAATCCCCGAACCGCTTGCCCATGGTGTAGTTCCAAACCAGGACCTGCATGGTATGGCGACACCGGATTTACTAATCGTCACCCACGAAAATTTTGTCTCTGCAGCAGAACAGCTTGCGGCTCACCGCAGTGGACACAGTGGATGGTCGACAGCGGTTGTGACCACGACACAGATATTCAATGAATTCTCGTCTGGCCGCCAGGACCTGACTGCAATACGCGATTTCGCGAAACATCTTTACGACAAGAATCCGGGTACGCTAAAAGCGTTGCTGCTCTTTGGCAAGAGCTCCTATGATTACAAGGATCGGGTCGAAGTCAATACCAACTTTGTTCCAACGTATGAGTCGCGCAACTCGCTGCACCCGCTCAACACATATTCCTCCGACGACTATTACGGATTTCTTGAAGACAATGAAGGCACCTGGGAGGAAGATGCAGGCGGCGGCCTGCACACGATGGATATCGGGGTTGGACGCTTGCCCGTGAGAACACTTGCTGAAGCTGAAGGTGTTGTCGCAAAGATCATTGAATACGAAACAAGCGCGTCGCATTTTGGTCAATGGCGCAGCAGGATCGCTTTCGTCGCGGATGACGGCGATGCTAACATTCACCAGGACCAGGCAGACCAGATGGCTGAAGACATTTCAACCAACCATCCCGAAGTAGACACGCGGAAAATATACCTGGATGCATTCCGCCAGGTACAGCTACCTGCGGGAGAATCTTCTCCGGATGCCGAGCGACAAATCATCGACATGCTGGACCGCGGTGCGCTTATCATTAATTACACCGGGCATGGTAATGAGAAACTCTGGGCGCACGAACGAATTTTTGATGACTTCGCGATTGCAAGGCTGGAGAACAAGACTTACCCGGTCTTCGTAACTGCGACGTGCGAGTTCGGGCGGCACGACGACCCGGCGCTTCAATCAAGTGCCGAATTATGTGTTATTCGACCTGGTAGCGGCGCCATCGCGCTGGTGTCAACGGCCCGGCCGGTAGAATCGAATAACAACTTTTCGCTCAACAAGGCATTCTACAACGCGCTATTTGAACTTCAGCTGCAAGGACGAGTCACGTTAGGAGAAGTGTTCAGACGCACCAAGAACGCCAGCCAGAGCGGCGTATCAAACCGAAACTTTTCTCTGCTTGGCGATCCGTCGCTACAGCTGGCCTTTCCCAGATTCAAAATTAAGGTGACTGCCATCGAAGCAGGGAATACAACGGATACGCTACGGGCACTTTCTCGGGTCACCGTTCGCGGTGAGATCGTTGGTGACGATGACGCTCGCCTAACTGCATTCAACGGCATCCTGGAGGCGCGTGTGTACGACAAGCGGAGTGAGTTTACTACGCTGGGTGATGAGAACCTGCCCTATGCGTTTCAACAGTGGACAAACATACTTCACCAGGGGTCCGCACGAGTAACGGATGGGACATTTGCATTTTCTTTTATCGTGACGCGTAATATCGCATACACCTTAGGCAACGGAAAGCTGGCTTTGTATGCATATGATGCTTCCAACCGTTGGGATGCTGCAGGATCTGAAAGCGGTTTTGTTGTCGGTGAAAGTGAGCAGGATCCTCTGCCCGACAATGTGCCTCCTACGATTGCCTTGTATATCGGTGACACAACATTTCGAAACGGGGGCATTGCTTCACCCGATACGCGCCTGCTGGTGCGCCTTGCAGATTCGAGTGGCATTAATCTTTCTGCATATGGTATTGGCAACAGTCTGGTAGCGGTATTGGATGATTCGGTTATTTACAATTTGGAAGAATACTATCAAGCTGATATTGACGACTTCACTGCCGGCTGGGTAACATTTCCGTTGCGGAGGCTGTCGGCCGGGCGTCATACTATCACGGTAATGGCGTGGGATACGTACAACAATCCCGCGCGTGCTTCAATTGACTTCATTGTGTCCGACGGCGATGCGATTGTCATTGAACGCTTCGTCAATTATCCCAATCCGTTTTCCACATCGACCACGTTGTCGTTCACACACAACCGGTCGGGTGATCACCTTTTTGCTGCGTTGGCTATTTATGACGTAACCGGCAAGCTGCTTACCACACAGGAGCTGTCCATTCCGGACAGTCCGTATGAAGTGCAACTACTGGAACTTGATACCCGTGAGGGCATTTGGAAAAATATACAGGGGGGACTATACCTGGCGCGCCTCGTCGTTCGTTCGGTTACCAATGGTTCTAAAAATGAGCGGGTTACGAAACTAATTATTGCGAATTAACTATCTTTGAACCTTGAATGCGTATTCATGATGAAATTTAGCGGCCTGATAGTCCTGTCTTTTTTCTCGGCAGTTACTTATGGTTATTCTCAGGGGGATCCCATCACGTCGCCCGACGAATTGTTGGGCCAGACCAAGGCGATAACAACGGCTGTACCTTTTTTGCTGATAACACCCGATGCACGGCATGCCGCTCTCGGTGAAACCGGTGTTGCATCCTCGCCTGACGCGAACGCAAGCTACTGGAATCCTGCAAAGCTCGTATTCATTCCCACCGACTTCGGAGGGTCCCTCTCATATACGCCCTGGCTCGGAAAGATCATTAATGACATGTCGATATCTTTCCTCACAGGGTATTACAAAATCACACAGGAACAAGCAGTCTCACTTGGCCTGAAGTATTTTGATCTCGGCGACATCTTCTTTACGGACGACGGCATCGTAGGCACGACATTTAATCCACGCGAATTTTCCTTCGACCTGACCTATTCACGTAAACTTACAGAAGAGTTGAGCGTCGGACTTACAGGACGATACATTCATTCCAACCTCACCGGTGCATTCAGCTCCGGCGGTGTTGATGCGAGGCCGGGTAAGAGCGTTGCAGCAGACATTGGCATTTACTACACAACGCAGATTCAAAACTCAAGAGGATCCATCCTCTCCCTCGGTGCGACAATAACCAACATCGGTGCGAAGATCACGTATTCAGACAACAGCAATAAGGACTTCCTTCCAACAAATCTCCGGTTGGGGAGCGCGTTTACCACAGCGCTTGATGGTCATAACAGCGTGACTTTCCTGCTCGACTTCAACAAGCTGCTTGTGCCGACCATCGATAAGGATCAAACGCTGCTTCGGGGAATGTTCAGTTCGTTTACCGATGCCCCGGGCGGATTCTCCGAGGAGATGCATGAGATCACTACATCGATGGGTGTTGAGTACTGGTATGAGAATGTCTTTGCAGCGCGGCTCGGCTATTTTCTCGAAGCCGCAGATAAGGGCAACCGAAAGTATCTGACCGCGGGCGCAGGGTTCCGCAGGAAGTCGTTCGGATTTGACGTTGCCTACCTGGTACCCACCAACAAGCGAGAACACCCGCTCGCCGAGACACTTCGTTTCACCATCCTGTTTGAACTCAAAAAGAGTACCTCACAGCAGGATACCGTTACGGATTGAAGACATGCTGGATAGACGTACTCCGCCAGCGTTTACGAGTAACCTGAACTTCGGATTGATCCAGCCGGAGGTTGCAGCGCTGTCCCAGGGCACACCCATATATTTTATCAAGGGAGGGGAGCAAAACGTTCTGAAGATCGAACTTGTATTGCCGGCCGGGCGATGGAACGAACGTATACCAGGCGCGGCGCATTTTTCTGCAAAGCTTCTTCCCCGTGGCACGCAATCGAAAGACAGCTTCGCAATTGCCTCAGGCTTCGACCGGCTTGGTGCCCACTTCGATGTCACGGTGGGACCGGATTTCGCCACGGCGTCACTCTACGTCATTACCAGGAATCTGGCGCCAGCCCTGGAACTTGCACTCGAAGTGCTTACCGAACCTACCTTTCCCGAACGCGAGCTTGCACAGCTAAAGGCTACTTTTCTCCAGAACCTCAGGATCAGCATGGAGAAAACGTCGTTCCTTGCCTCGCAGCTCTTCCGGAAGGCGCTCTTCGGAGCACATCATCCTTACGGCAGGGAAACGAAACCCCATTACGTGCACGCACTGCGTCGCGAAGACCTGCAAGCATTTCATGCCGACTGGTTCAGTCCGCTCATCGTGCTGGTGTCCGGCAAGGTGGAAGCTCCGCATCAAAAACACATCCTGGATGCGTTATCCCGACTGCCCGCAACGAAACAATCCGAAAGCGTTCATGAGACGCAGCCCTCTGACAAACGAAGGGACCATATCGAAAAGGAAGGAAGCCTTCAGACGTCACTTCGCATCGGACGAAAGGCTATACCACGGTCACATCCAGACTATCCGGCGCTCGTGCTTCTCAACCACGTACTCGGCGGATACTTCGGTTCGCGACTCATGAAGAATATCCGTGAGGAGAAAGGTCTCACGTACGGCATCCATTCGTCGGTCCACGTGATGAAACGCGATGCATATCTTCTCATCGGGACGGATGTAAATCGGGAGAATACGGATTTGGCCCTTGCCGAAATCCGGAAGGAGATCGATCGTGTGTGTACAGAGCCGATTCCGGCGGAAGAGCTGGAAGTGGCACGGCGACATTTCATCGGCAGTCTTCAGAGTGATCTCTCAACACCCTTTGCCCACGCAGACAAGATACGGACCATGGTGCTGCACAATCTTCCCATGGACCACTACCCCAAACTGATACGCGAAATTGATCGCATGAAAGCGTCGGAACTCCTCTCGAGGGCAGGAGCCTATTTCACGAAGGATTCCTTCATTGAGATTTCAGCGGGTTAGTCCGGTGTGTGGCGACTTACGCGCAACCCCACCGCCAGGATACCCTTGAGTGTATCCGTGCGCATCTTATGCGTATAGCGGACGGTATACTTCCCCGGCTGCCCAAAGCGGTAATTTTCCAGGATGAGAAACTGGTGATCGAATATGTCGCCCAGCACGGTGCTACCAAATGGCTTCCCCGATTTTTGATCAAACAGGAGCTGCGACAACAGTTTTCTCTCGAGCACGGTACCGAGCGAATCTATCAGTAGATATTCATAATACAGGTTCGCATTTGGGTAGGTCGATTCATTCCGGACGCTGGTATACAGGTCGTACCCGGTAGACGTGTCGGTGACTTCGAATTCAAATGCGGGTTCTTCCGAAGCAAGCCAGTGCCGGCCATCAAAATCGTGGTTCTGATCGTAAATCCGGGACGAGTCGCAGGACAACAGGCTGCAGACAAGAATGAAAAGAAGTCGTGATGCGAAAAAATGGTTCTTCATCCACGTTGGTTGGGTTTCTTGCCGCGCCGGTCTTTCCTTCCTTTCTTCTTCTTGCGGCGCGACTTGTTACTAAATTTCTTGTCCATGCGTTCCAGGTCACTATTCAGCGAAGCCACCGGTTCCTTTACTGCGACAACGTTCTCCTCCAGACTCGCAGGCTTCTTGCCTTCCTGATTCATGCGGAGGATCTCGTTTACGCGTTCAACATTGAGCGGATACCACGTGTTCTCTTCGCTGTACCCGAACCACATGATCTTTCTGAAAATGTCTGTCTTTTGCAGGGATGCGGCACCCTTCTCTGTCAGGAGCGGGCCTTCCACCCTGGGTATGTCTTCCAGCGCCTCCAGGTAGGTTTCAAGCTCGTAGTTGAGACAACATTTCAGCCGGCCGCATTGACCTGAAAGTTTACTCGGGTTCAGAGAGAGGTTCTGATAGCGCGCGGCGCTGGTGGTAACATTCCTGAAATCGGCCAGCCAGGTAGAGCAGCACAGTTCGCGGCCGCAAACGCCAATGCCACCAAGCCTTCCAGCTTCCTGGCGGAGGCTGATCTGCCGCATCTCTACGCGGATGCGGAATTCGGCAGCAAGGACTTTGATGAGCTCCCGGAAATCAACGCGATCGTCGGCGGAATAGTAGAAGGTAGCTTTTGTATTATCGGCCTGGTACTCTACGTCGGAAAGCTTCATGGAAAGCCCCATGCTGCGGATGATCTCACGCGTCCGATAGAGCGTGGGCATCTCGCGTTTCTTTACCTCCTCAAATTTCTCCAAATCCTTTTGGTGAGCGATCCGATAGATCTTCCGGATCTGATCATCGGCCGAGACTTTCTTCTTCTGCATCTGAAGCCGGACCAGTTCCCCCTGCATGGATACATAGCCGATGTGGTGACCGTTCGGCACCTCGACCACTACAGGGTCGCCGGTAACCAAACTAAATCGATCCTTATTTCTGAAAAAGTCTTTGCGTCCATTCTTGAACCGCACCTCAACGATATCGAATCGGTCTTCCGAAGGCATATCCATATTGGACAGCCAGTCGAACACGTTCATTTTATTACAACCGCCGGTGAGACAAGCCCCGTTGTTTCGGCATCCTGCCACCTTTACGCCTTTACCTGAACCGCACGTACATGCCATAACTAAAATGTCTAGGCCAGTTTCAATAAATCCTTCCCGATGTCACGCCTGAAATATACCCCTTCCCATTTGATCTGTGCGGCTACGTCGTATGCTTTTCTCAATGCTCCGTCGAGTGAGCCGTCGCGGCCCGTAATAGCGAGCACCCGACCGCCGTTGGTAACCACGTCTGAATTTCGCAGTGCCGAGCCGGCGTGAAAGACGAGCGCGTCGTGTTCGTTGTCGAGTCCGCTGATCCGATGCCCTTTCTTATACTCGTTCGGATACCCGCCGGCCACCATGACGACGGTGGCGGCAAATTCGTCATCCACTTTCAGGGTAGCATCGGCCAGACGTCCGGTTGCTGCTGCCAGCAGCAACGCACCAAAGTCTGACTGAATGCGCGGCACTACTGCCTGCGTTTCAGGGTCGCCCATGCGGACATTGTACTCGATAACATACGGTTCTCCTCCCACGTTCATCAGCCCGATAAAGATGAATCCCCGGTAGGGGATGCCCTCCTTCTTGAGTCCTTCAATGGTAGGCACCACAACGCGTTCCTCCACCTTCCGCATGAAATCGGGTCCTGCAAAAGGCACGGGCGAAATAGCCCCCATGCCTCCTGTATTGAGGCCGGTGTCGCCTTCGCCGATACGTTTATAGTCCTTGGCTTCCGGGAGAATAACATAGCGTTCGCCATCCGTAAGCACGAAGACGGACAATTCGATCCCATTGAGAAATTCCTCGACCAGCACCTTCGCACTTGCCTCGCCGAACTTTCTGTTGACGAGCATTTGTCTGAGTTCTTCACGGGCCTCGCGCTGGCTCAGGCTGATGATCACTCCCTTCCCTGCGGCCAGTCCATCTGCTTTCAATACGATGGGCGGCTTGCAGGTCGAGATGTATTCCATGGCCTCTTCGAGGCCGGATTCGAGGAACACCTTCGCCCGGGCTGTGGGAATGCCGTTGCGAAGCATGAATTGCTTGGAAAAATCCTTGCTGCCTTCAAGACGCGCTCCACTCCTACCGGGGCCGACCATCGGGATTCCGGCAAGTGTGGCGTCCTGTTCGAAGTAATCGCGGATTCCGTTCACGAGAGGGCCTTCCGGGCCAACCACGATGAGGCCGATTTGATGGTCTTTGCAACACGCACCGATCCCTTCGAAGTCGTCAACCGCCACAGGCACGTTGGTAGCGATGCCCGCCGTTCCGGCGTTGCCAGGCGCAACGAAAACCTCGTCGCAAAGGCTGCTTTGCTTTATCTTCCAGGCCAGAGCGTGTTCGCGGCCTCCGTTGCCGATTATCAGGATATTCATACGTTAAGCTGCGTTGTCGCTGCGGATGCCATTACGAGGGGCTTGAGCCGCACGAAAACTTCAAGCGTCACTTTAAGGGACAATGCCCAAAGATAATGGGAGAATCGGGTTTTCGTAAAAAAAATCGGGTTCGCGCCTTTGCTCAGCACGAACCCGATTATCGATTCGGTTCAGCGAACCCTAATTGGCGTATTCGGAGAGGAACTTGATCCGCATAAGCCGGAGCTCTTCCTCGGTGAACTCGGCGTTGGCTTCATCGCGCATTGCCTCTTCGATGCTGTCGGTGTTTGAATTGAGGAAATACTCAAAGATCTCTTCCTGCTTGCTCGGGTCAAGTACCTGGTCGATATAGTAATCGAGGTTCAGCTTTGTACCAGAGTAACAGATATTTTCGATCTCTGTCAGCAGCTCCTCGAAGGTAATGTTCTTCGACTCAGCGATTTCCTCGAGGTCGACCTTCCTGTCGATTTGCTGTATGATATAGATTTTGATTTTCGACTTATTTACGGACGACTTAACCACTACCTCGGTCGCCGTTTCGATGTCATTCTCTTCCACGTAATTCTGGATGACTTCCAGGAACTCCTGTCCGAATTTCCGGACCTTGCCCATTCCCACGCCATTAACGGAGGCAAGCTCTTCCGGTGTTGTCGGATACGTGGTCGCCATTTCTTCCAGGGATGGATCCTGGAATATGACATACGGAGGAAGATTCTTTTCGCGTGCGATTTTCTTCCTGAGCGTTTTCAGGATTTCAAACAGCTTGTCGTCGTATGCCTTTGCGCCGTTCGACCGGTCAGGCGACTTTTCCTCCTCGTCGACATTGGTTGTGAAGTCGTGGTCACGCGCCAGCTCGATCGGATACGGTTTCTTGAGGAAGGATTCACCCTTGGGTGTAATCTTCAGAACGCCGATGTTCTCGATGTCTTTCTCCAGGTATTGATAGATGAGTGCCTGGCGGATGACCGATTTCCAGAAGTCAGCATCTTCAGTGGCTCCTTTGCCGAAGACGGGGAGCTTGTAGTGGCTGTAGCTCTTTATATAGTCGTCTTCAACACCCCGGATCACGTGAACCAGGTGGTTCAATCCAAAGCGGGCGCCGGTCTGGCGCGCAGCCTCCAATACGATCTTTACATATTCGGTTCCGTCGAAGCGTTCGCGGGGATGTACACAGTTGTCGCACATGCCGCAATTCTCTTCAGTGTACTCCTCACCGAAGTAGTGGAGCAGTTGCCTGCGGCGGCACACCGGTGATTCGGCATAGTACTCCATTTCCTGCAAGAGGATTCTCGCATTCTCACGCTCCTGGACGGACTTGTCTTTGTTGAATTTCTCCAGCTTGTTGAGGTCGTTATGACTGTAGAACATCAGGCAGATGCCTTCCAGCCCGTCGCGACCTGCACGACCCGTTTCCTGGTAGTAGCCTTCCAGCGACTTGGGTACGTCGTAATGAACTACAAATCTGACATCAGGCTTGTCGATGCCCATACCGAACGCAATGGTGGCCACCACGATGTCGACTTCTTCATTCAGAAAATCATCCTGGTTTTTCACACGCACGTCTGCATCGAGCCCTGCATGATACGGGACGGCCTTGAAGCCGTTCACGTTGAGCAGCTCGGCGATCTCCTCGACCTTCTTCCGGCTGAGACAGTAGATTATCCCTGATTTCCCGCGGTGCTCCTTGAGGAATTTAATGAGTTGCTTTCTCGTCTCCTTTTTCGGACGGACTTCGTAGAAGAGGTTTTTGCGGTTGAAGGATGAAATGAACACATCGGCATCCTCCATCTGCAGGTTCTTCTGGATGTCGATCTGCACTTTAGGTGTTGCCGTAGCTGTCAGGGCGATGACCGGCAGGTTGCCCAGTTGCTGGATCATGGATTTGATCCGACGGTATTCGGGACGGAAATCATGACCCCATTCCGAGATACAGTGTGCCTCGTCGATAGCGACGAAGTTGACATTGACCTTTTTGAGGAATTGGATCGTTTCTTCTTTATTGAGCGACTCAGGTGCAACGTACAGCAGTTTCACCGTACCATTCATACAATCTTTT
>JAJJPK010000044.1:0-5685 GCA_032907565.1 Cyclobacteriaceae bacterium
TGTCTCGCCCGTAACGCGGATTCGCATCACTGTGAATTCTTCTTCACCCGGCTTGAGTGTCCATTTAGGGAACAGGAGCTTGGCAGTAAGGTCAATCGGTCGTATGGCCATGCCGTTAACATTCACCGGTTCCGAAGAAAAGAAACCGGTTTCTCTGAGAACCTTAAGATATTCGATGGTACCGGGATACCTCAAGGTTTTCTCGATCATATCGGGGACGTCGGGCATGGTCCGAAGCAGCGATCGCAGACCGTCTGAGTTCCACGATTCCAGCGTGCCGATACCGGGAAAGTCGACCAGTTCGGCATCGGAGAGGGCCTCACGCACTACCAGCTGCCCATTCTGAACAAATCGTGCCGGTCTCGTGTATTCTTCTATCACATCGATGGGCGAAAACACGGCGCGGTATTCGTAAGGCCATTCACGCACAAACGGAAGTCCTCCGACCAGGCATTCATACCTCGTCACCTTCATACGTTTGTTGTGATACCCCAGGATAATGTTGCCCATGCCCGGCGCTACGCCACAGTCGGTCACAGCCACCACACCGCGCTCGCGGGCTAGCGGGTCGAGTTCGAAGGGATCTTCTGGAAAAAATGAGATGTCGACAAGATTTTTACCCGCGTCAATCACGGATCGCGCTACCTCGAAGCCCATGAAACCGGGTACGGCGCCGACCACCAGGTCGAACGGTTCCACCGCGCGACGCAGAGCAGCGCTGTCGGCCAAGTCGATTTTCAGGGGATGAATGCCGTGCCGGGCCACCTCGGCCAGGGCATTATCGCTTCGGTCGGCCGAAGTGACATCGAAAGATTTGGCGAGATCAATGGCCATGGCCTTTCCCACAAGACCTGCACCAAGTACAATGACCTTTTGCATGATTCAGTACGTATGCGTGCGATCAGCACGGTCCCAATATCTGCAAAGCTTTGTGGCTACCAAAGACCGCAAAAAACGCTATCTTCGAATCTGTCGCCAGGTGTATTATGATTGATCTGAACCGAGCCCTAGCGAGAGCTAAAACGTCATCCTTCCACCTTCGGCTGTTGAACCTTGCCCTCGACCGCATCGTTCCGTTCAACAAGCCTCATGGATTTCGCATTGTGGAGATCGGCGACGATCATATCAAAACCCTGATCCCATATCGCAAACGGAACCTCAACCACATTCGGGGGCTTCATGCCTGCGCGTTGGCGACGCTTTCTGAGTTCACAACGGGTTTTCTGCTGCTGACCCGACTCGATGGCAGCAAGTTCCGTATAATTATGCAGCGCCTGGAGATGGACTATCACTACCAGGGGAAAATGGACAGCACGGCTACTTATTCGATAACAGATGAAGCTATACGGCAACAGATACTTGAACCCCTGGCAACACGTGATTCGGTGGTGATCGTGTGTGAAGTGAAGATTCACGACCAGGCAGGAAATCACCTGACGACGGGAAAAGTTCAATGGCAGATCAAGGACTGGCAGAAGGTGAAAACCAAATTGCAGCAGTAACCAACGTTTGGTAACTTGTGCAACTAGTAATCTCCGTCCTACTGTCAGAACCTAAACACATAAACACATAAACACATAAACACGTAAACACAAACACGTAAACACATCAATGAGACGCATCGACCAGCTACTCGAAGAGTACGGCGAAAGCCATCAGGATGAGACGAACAAAGCGATCCATTGGATTTGTGTACCCCTTATTTTTTTCAGCATCGTCGGTTTGCTGGCGTCGATACCCGCCGGAATCGTACAGACATTCCTTGGCCCGGGTAATCCGTATGCCAACTGGGCTGGCGTAGCGTTGATCCTCGTCATTGTATATTACGTGTCGCTCTCCATTCCCCTCAGTATTGGCATGATGCTTTTCGGAGTGCTATGCCTGATGAGTGCCAACCTCATCGTGCGACTGAACGTGGCACCGCTCTGGCTCGTATCCCTGGTCATTTTTGTGCTGGCGTGGATCGGCCAGTTTTTCGGTCATAAAGTGGAAGGCAAGAAGCCGTCGTTCTTTAAAGACATTCAGTTCCTTCTGATCGGCCCGGCATGGCTCATGCATTTCGTATACAAGCGCCTAGGTATACCGTATTGACGGACTACGTTTTCAGGGAAGCGCCGCTGTCGGAAAACATTCCTTACGCCTATGAGCGTTGGTTGTTTCATCATGCAAAACACCTCCAACTCCAGATTTCTTCAGGATGGCATTCATTTTACGCGGTGAACAATGCGCGACACACGATCGATGCGCATCTTCATGTTCACATCGACGGAGTGCGTGCTGCGTCGCCGTTCCGTGCACCGTTTGGATCGTACCAGTTTCGTCCGGACATGCCTCCCGTGGCCCTCTACGAATTCATTGAATTTACGCTCTCACGCCTTCACGAAAAGGATATAAGCGAGCTCGTTGTGAAGAATCCTCCGCTCGCCTATGCGCCGGGCGTCATGGATATGCTGACTACCTTTCAGCTTAACCTGGGATTTGAGATTATGCAAGCAGAGGCCGGCGCGGTTCTGGATCCTTCGCGGGACTTTCGTTCGGGACTGAATTCGTGGGAACTGCGAAGGATAAGGCAGGCGGAAAAGGCAAACCTGGAGTTTACGGTGCTTCACATGAATGAGTTGGAGGCGGTCTACACGTTCATCCTTGCGTGCCGTACCGAGCGCGGCTACGCATTATCGATCGATTGGGAGACGCTTCGTAAGACAGTCGCATCGTTTCCCGGGCGCTTTATGCTGTTCGGTGTCAAACACCAGGACGTTCTGGCCGCAGCTGCCGTAGCATATGATGCCGGCAACGGCATTCTTGTGAATTTTCATTCTGCGCATCCCCGCGACTACGATCATCTGAGCCCCGTTGTATCGCTATTGGAAGGAATGTCCGGATACGCGTGTGCAAACGGCTACCGACTGCTTGACCTGGGAACGTCGGCGATCGACGGAAAGCCAAACTTCGGGCTTCTCGATTTCAAGATCGGAGTTGGATCGACCGTAACATCTAAATTTACGTTGATCAGGCGATGGTAAAGCGACAGCCCCTGGTATCGGTAGTATGCCTGTGCTATAACCAGCGCGACTGGGTTGAAGCTGCAGTAGACTCTGTGCTGCGTCAAACCTATCCGCATATAGAATTGATCATTGCCGACGATGCAAGCACGGACGAAAGCCGGGAGGTAATAAAGCGCATACACGCACAACACCCCGACATCCGTATCATGCTGTCAGATGTCAACCGGGGCAACTGCACGGCGTTCAATGCTGCATTCCGGGAAACGAAGGGTGCTTTTGTGGTCGATTTTGCGGCCGACGACCTCATGCACCCTGAACGCATTGAAAAGCAAGTCAGGAAATTTGAGGAACTGGACGAAAGCTACGGCGTGGTCTTTACCGATGCTGAATATATCGATGAAAATGGTGTTCTTCTTCATCGTCATTATGACACCTTGCGGGAGAAGGGGTTGCTAAAACACGTTCCCGAGGGCGATGTGTATCGCGACGTGTTGTCGCGGTATTTTATCGCCTCGCCGACCATGCTCATAAGGCGTGCGGTTCTCGACGCGATTGGCGGTTATGATGAAACTTTAGCGTATGAGGATTTCGACTTCTGGGTGCGGTCGGCTCGTTTTTTTAAGTATGCATTCTTGAACGAGCCGCTTACGCGGATAAGAAGAACTGGGCGGTCAATGTCGACAGGTTGGTACAAGAAGGGAGACCCTCAGTTGCACTCTACGTACCTGGTTTGTCGTAAGGCGCTGTCGCTTTGCCGGGACGGCGAGGATCGGGCCGCGCTGATCCGAAGGGCGCGCTATGAGTTAAGGCAGTCGGTCCTTAGTGACAATCGCACGGAAGCGAATCATTTTCTCGAACTGTTGGAGGAACTCGATGCAGTATCTTCCGCGGACCGTCTTTTCGGAATCATGAGGAAGTCGGGCCTTCCGCTGAAGTGGGTTCGTAAAGTCTACCACTCCATCCGCTTTGGAGGGCCTCTTTAAGATCAAGGTAGGCGCGTTTGTACCCAAGCATCTCGAAATCCCGTTCGTAAATCCTGTACGCGAGTTCAAGCGTTTCAGTATCATAGAAAGTGCGGAAATCGTAAGGTGTTCCATACGGGTTCTCCCGATGCATCGCCATGCCATGCGCATTAAGGAAGTGCTCCAGCCGCGTATCTTGTCCGCTTGCATCAAGATCAAAACGCAACACATCGCGTCCCTTCAAAAGCCCCAGTATTCGCGTTTGCGAGACGAAATGTGGACCTCGGTACCTGTCGGGAATCCGGTCCAGGAGTTTTACGACGTCTTTGAACGTTCTGCAGCTTCTAAAAATGTTGAAAGGGATCTCGGGATAGCTGTGTGGTGGATTGAATACATCGAGATAGGCTGACACGAGCCGTTCCAACGGATTCCTTGTAACGGAAAAAATTACATAGTCTGACGTATCGGACAGGGTATGCCGAACGAGGTAATGCGCTATTGAATCAATACTGGATGCTTTCAGCGGATAGTTCTCGAATGGCTTGTGTACGAGGGGAAGGAAGCTTCGCAACACGGATGTGCTTCCGCATTTTAAGATTCGGATGTACGCCAATTTTTGCTCGTCAGAAACGAAAAACTGAGCGTACGACTTTTCGGGATTCCTGAGGAAGGTAAGATTGCCGGCAACTAATCGGATGAAGGGGACTGAAAGAAGTTTTGTTTTTATTGAACCTGGCCGGCGGTGTGCCTGACTAGCACCGGGATCGAAAACGTTACGGGGTATTTCCTCCAAGGTGTGCGCATGACGGCGTGAATAATCGGGCGGTGCGACGCGAAGTGATCCTTTGCGGGCCAGCAAGAGTGCGAAGCGCAACGTTTCACCGATCGTGTTGTCTACCTTGCCCAAAGCCGAAGTTCGATAGAGATTCGGGTCGTGTCTTCGTTCAGGTTGACGGCGCCACCGTGGATAAGGTAGGGGGAGAACACAAGCACTTCGTTCGGAGCGGGGTCCGGACGAACGAATTCGTGTTCTACTCGTATGTGCGTCACTGCAGGCACGTTAAATCTCTGACCATTGATCACCGCACCTGCAACCGTACGTTCGATGGCGGACTCCTTCCAGCGATGACTTCCGGGAATGAGGATCAGGGATGATCGCGCATTGCTTCCCGCTACAGGTATGTACAGGTTTATGCAATCGGAATAATCTTCAAGCCAAACATCGCGGTGCAGCGGGTTGTTGTCGCCTTGCCTCGGACGGATCACCCTGAAGTGAAAAATGCGCTGGTTGTCAAAGGGATTTTTAGCAACCAGTTTCCTGCCGCACAACGCTGAGATATGTTCTTCAATAACATCGATGCCACCCGGAAAACGCTCCGTCGACAGCAACTTGGTTCTTTCCACGGCCCGAAGGTGTGTGGCCTGATCGGGGACGATACGGTGATACAATTCAGGTTCAAATCCGGGTGGGATATTCAGTCCTGCCTCGCGCCAGCATTGAAGGACAAGGTCGACAGTTTGACGCTGAAAGGTTTCATAAATATCTTTTGGGAACAGCGGCACGACTGTATACCCCTGCGCTGACCAGTCGTTATCCGACGTGAGGTCCACGTCGCGGTCCAGCAGGCAAAGGTCGGGGCCAACGGTAGTCGGGCCTTCCGCCTCATATCGGAGCGTGTCACCATTCAATGTGTATTGCAGGGTTGTCATGTTGTGTT
>JAJJPK010000045.1:0-5547 GCA_032907565.1 Cyclobacteriaceae bacterium
CTACTGGGAGAAAGAGTTGAACTCTTGAAGAATTGAAGAGTTGAAGAACTGACTAGTTGAATAGTCTGAGCAGGAACCGTTCGTGCCGCCTTTTCAGAGGCAGATGCGTCTGCAGCTGGTCGGAGTTCTTCGCTCTCACACTCACACTACGCTCTCCTGACGTCTTGTAGAAAATTCTTGACGAATGGTATCCCTGCGCTCCGCTTGTGAGCGCCAAAACCGGTAATTTTAGGAATGGAACGCTTCCTGAAATTCGGAGGGGATCACGTCCTTTTCTGGATTGCGACCATATCCTTCCACCTGTACACCCGTCTCGATCTTATCGAACGGGCGGGCTTTGGCCATTTTGTTGGCGAGGTGGTGATCAGAAACGCCCTCCTGGCCGTAATCATCTACGTCAACCTGCTGGTGCTCATTCCGCACTATGCGCGGCGCAAAAAGTGGGGCGCTTACACGGTTTTCCTTGTCGCGTCCTTCCTTTTTTATATCGGCTCAAAAAATGCCCACGATGTCTACCTCTATGGCTACGTCATGGGTCTGCCGGATTTCGACTTTTACCGAAACTCGTTCTACAACTTTTCAATCGCATTGTTTTACATGTCTTTTGGCGTCGCGCTTCACCTCAGCCGTGAATGGTTTGAGCAACGACAACTGTTGCAGAAGATTCAGCTGGAACGGCTGAATGCCGAACTGGACTACCTCAAAGCACAAATAAACCCCCACTTCCTGTTCAACTCGATAAATACGATCTACTTCCAGATCGATCGGAAAAACAGCACGGCCCGTGACGCGCTGTCGTCATTTTCGGACATGTTGAGGTATCAGTTGTATGAATGCAACGGGAATGAAATACCCATCGAAAAGGAGATCGCCTACCTGAGGAACTATGTTAATCTTCAACGTCACCGATGGGACGACAATTACCGGATCGCGTTCTCTGAAGATAATCTGGGAAATTTTAGCATAGCTCCGCTCGTATTGATTCCGTTTGTCGAAAACGCTTTCAAGCATGTTTCACACTTTCCCAAAGACAATGAGATCAGGATTGACCTTCGCAGGTCGGGAAATGCATTTAGAATGACAGTCTTCAATACCTGTCACGTGGAATACCCAACGAACCTTAATGGAAAAGGAATAGGACTTAAGAACGTTCAGCGAAGATTGGAGCTGTTGTATCCCGGAAGGCACAACCTGGAATTTTGCAGGGCGCCCGGAAGTTTTGAGGTGAACCTTGAAATTACAATACAGTAGCGTATGAAGCTAAATTGCCTGATAGTGGATGATGAACCGGTAGCGCGTAAGGGCATCGCGGAATACGTCAATGAGATCGAATACCTGAACCTCGTTGGCCAGTGCGAAAATTCGCTGAAGGCCGGGACGTACCTCGCACAACAGCCGGTGGATCTCATCTACCTCGACATTCACATGCCCAAGCTGTCGGGTATCGAATTTCTGAAAACGTTGCGCGATCCACCCCTTATTATACTGACGACCGCCTACTCCGACTACGCCGTGGAGGGCTATGCGTTGGATATTGTCGATTACCTTGTGAAACCCATCGCATTTGAACGATTCCTGAAGGCGACGCAAAAAGCCCTTGAAATAACCCGCTTGAGGAAAATAGTATCGGGAAAAGCGCGTGAGGTGGATTACTTTTTTATCAAATGCGATAACAAATATGAAAAGGTATTCTACGACCAGGTTCTTTTTATCGAAGCCCTACAGAACTATGTGGTGATCCACACGAGGGACCGTAAAATGATCACCTATATCACCCTAACCGGACTTGAACAGCAGCTTCCGCCGGATCTCTTTTTGAAGGTTCATAAATCGTACATCGTCGGCATCACCCACGTCAGAGCGCTGGACGCGAACGAGATCCTCATAGGCAATGACAGGATACCGATAAGCAGAGCGCTAAAGGAAAGTGTGGTGAGCAGGATCATGGGGAACAAGCTTTTTAGGAGATAGACTACTTGGAATGTGTTGAAGTGTTGAAGTGTTGAAGTGCTGAAGTGTTGCCGTAAAGCAGGCCAGTGGCCGCTTTACGGTCAATCACTCATTTTCATCTCCCCGCCTTAACCGTCATTCCTGTTGAAGAAATGCTAAGTAATGTCAGCGGTTTTTGAAGTTCCTGTGAGGCGTATACAATGCTTATTTCCTTTCCGGATTTTTGCAGCGCTTTCATGTCGCTTACAGGGCAGTTCATTCCTGAGGAGGCGACGATCTTCGTATCCGGGTATTCCCACTTTTTCAAGACCTCCGCGCCGTCTACCAGGGTGAGTGTTCTCTTCGTTCCTATTTGGCCGCAGTGGTCGTAATAAATCGTCAGCAGATCGCTACCCGGATTTTCGCCCAGGTTGATGGTTGGAATGGTAGTGTCGCGGGTAACATACTGTTGAAACAGTAGTTTGTCATTCAAGTAGACCTTATAGCTGTCCGCACCTGGGGCGTGTGAATACGACGATAGTGCTGCGCTCAGCACAACAAGCATCAACAATCTGATTGTCCATGCTCCTGGATTACGTGTTGCCATAGTTGTTTTTGGTTTTGAGGCAAAAGAAGCCACGCCAGGGACGGATTGGTAATTTGTTTGACGAAGTGAAGGGATTTCTTGGCAAAGCGCCGAAAATCACAGGGAGAGTGAGCGTGAGTGTGAGAGCGAGGTTAGGACCGGACTTCTCGCTCGCACTGATCACATTCGGTCCCTTTCATTTTCGGAATATTGCTAGATTTATGCCCCAGCCTTTCAAATGGTACCATCAAACGCTCTATTCATGAAAAAGCATTTAGCTATCCTGTGCTTGCTCGGCGCAGGCCTTCTTATCTCTTGTGGCCGCAACGAATCCTCCGGCCAGGATCAGTCGACGGCAACGGCGGATGCCCCGTTGCCTCCCGTGGAAACGAAGAAACCAAACACAGACTATAAACCCGCATTCCCAGGGCAAACCCGCGCACCCGGTGTCAAAACCTCCACACCCTACGAGGCGAGGGTCATCACGGATGGCCTCGATCAACCCTGGGGGATCGTCCAGCTTCCCGACGGGCGTTTTCTCATAAACCAAAAGACAGGCACCATGCGCATTGTGTCGCCCGACGGTACGAAGAGCGAACCGATAACGGGACTCCCCGAAGTAAACTCGGCGCAGCAGGGTGGACTTTTGGGTTTGACACTCGACCCGGACTTCCCCAACAACCGAATGGTGTATTGGGTGTTCTCTCAAAGAACACAAGGTGGCAACCTGACTGCCGTCGCGAAGGGCCGACTGGCCGACGACGAAAAGACTATGCAGAATGTACAAGTCATCTACCAAGCAAAACCTGCTCACAAGAGTACGCTGCACTATGGCGGTCGAATACTCTTCGACAAGACCGGCAACCTCTTCGTCAGCACCGGCGAACGCTCGGATTTGGAGACCCGTCCGCTTGCACAGGATCTTAAAACCGGGCTGGGTAAGATCGTGCGCATCACGCCGGATGGAAAACCCGCTCCCGGCAACCCCTTCGAGGGCAGATCTGATGCCCTGCCTGAGATATGGTCCTACGGTCACCGCAACGTGCAAGGCCTGGCCTTCCATCCTGCCACGGGTGATCTGTGGGAAACGGAATTCGGTCCCCGCGGTGGCGATGAAGTGAACCTCATCCAGCCCGGCAAGAACTACGGATGGCCGGTCATTACCTACGGAATTGAATACAGTGGCGCCCCTATCGGAGACGCTATCCAGCAGAAAGAAGGCATGGAACAGCCGGTCTACTATTACGATCCCGTTCTTTCGCCCAGCGGCACCACCTTCTACAGCGGCGACGCCATCCCCGAATGGAAGAACAACCTGTTTATCTGCGGCCTCAGCAGCGCACACATCGCCCGGCTCGTGATCGAAGACAACAAGGTTGTTGGCGAAGAGCGCTTGCTTGCCGACGAAAATCAGCGCTTCCGCGACATCACCCAGGGCAGCGACCAGGCGCTCTATGCGGTGACGGACCAGGGGCGGCTGTATAGAATCGGCGTTCAATAAGTTTCGCTTCGCTGTTATTCACGATATTCCTACTTATCGTTATTATCAACGATATTTTGTAATATCCTTATTTTTGACGATAATTATGCTATGATTGCCGTCATCACAGGGGATATTATCAATTCGCGGGCATTGTCGGACCCGCAGGCTTGGATGACGCCGCTCAAGGCGTTGTTCGAGGAATGGGGGCCTGCGCCCCGAACCTGGGAAATTTATCGCGGCGACAGCTTCCAGGTGGGTATAGAGGATCCGCTAACAGCGCTCTCGGCGGCGATGCGCATTAAGGCCGTAATCCGGTCAGTCCCCCCGGATGAGGAGGACAAACGGGTTGCGTCTATCGATGTGCGTATGGCCATCGGCATAGGAGAGAAGGAATACGATGCCCCACGCATCAGCGAATGCAATGGAACGGCATTTGTCAACTCGGGGGAGTTGTTCGAGAAAATCAAGCGGGAGAAGATCAACCTTGCCGTCCGCTCGCCGTGGCCGGAGTTCGACCAGGAAATAAACCTTTACCTCCGCCTGGCATTGATTTCCATGAACAGCTGGTCGATAACGTCCGGAGAACTGATGAACGCGCTGTTAAAACATCCGGAACTCAACCAGCAGGAAATTGCTGCCCTGTTAAACATCGAACAGAATTCCGCAAGCGGACGCTACAAGAGAGCCAACGTAGAGGAAATGCTGCTGATGGAATCTGCCTTTCGCGAAAAACTTAGCCAACGCTTATCATGACCCTCATCCTGGCCAAATTCGTACTGGCTCACCTTATCGGAGACTTCCTCCTGCAGCCGAAACGATGGGTGACCCACAAAGAACAAAAGAAGGCTGCCTCGTGGGTACTGTACGTGCACGCGCTCATTCACGGCCTGCTTGTCGCGATTCTCTTTCGCGATGCATCCCTGTGGCCTTTCATCCTCATCTACATCCTAAGCCACCTGGCAATTGACGCCATACGCGTGTATGGACAACGCGCAAACAATCACACCGCCTGGTTTCTTGCTGATCAGGGCATGCATTTAATAGTCATCGTTGGCCTCGCATGGTTTATGTCGGGCCGCCCTGATCCGACCCCGTGGCTTGGGTCACCCTCGTTGCTGTTGTATGTCACCGCAGTCTACTTCATTACCCAGCCCACGTCTATTGCCATTGCGCAGCTTATGAAGCCGTGGGCGCGCTCCATTCCCCAGGATCATGCGCCTTCCCTGGAGAACGCCGGCCGCTACATCGGCATGCTGGAGCGCCTTTTTGTTTTTGGGTTCATCGTTGCGGGGCACTGGCAGGGCGTGGGATTTCTGCTCGCAGCAAAATCCATATTTCGCTTTGGTGATCTCCGGCAGGCGGGCGACCGCCAACTTACCGAGTATGTATTGATCGGCACGTTACTGAGTTTCGGAGCCGCCTCCCTCGCTGCGATCCTTGTTCTTCACTTTCTGCCATAGACCGGAGCTCTGTTTGTTCATCGCACGGGGAAGATTCTATCCGACCGGTTGCCCTTATTCTACAACATCATATCGGTAAAAGCCCCAAT
>JAJJPK010000046.1:0-24571 GCA_032907565.1 Cyclobacteriaceae bacterium
TGCCATTATCAGGAAACAGGATAGCGGTGTTACAGAACGCGAACGCCGGTTTGTAATCAACTCTTTCAAGACGGAGCCCGACCAGGATTCCGTAAAGGAATACCTGGCGCTGTACGACCAGTACTCCGGGTACGGCCGCGAAGATGAAGGCAAGGGAAAGCTTACTTCGGTCCGCGACTCTGTAAAGACTCTCGGCATTTGCCGGAAGATCAACAAAACACTCACCCAAAAGCAAAAGGTCGTCGTGCTCATCAAATTGCTGGAGTTGGTGAGCCAGGACAAGAATTTTACCTCCCAGCGGATGGAGATCATCAATACCGTCTCGGAGGTATTTAATATCGGAAAGGACGAGTACCAGCTCATCGAAGCATTTGTACGGGAAGAAACCGGAAAGTGCATCGACTTCACCGACATTCTGAAGGTAGACGCATCAGAAAGTGCGCCGGCCGGAAGCCAATCGAAACACGTGCATGGCCACATCGGAGGCGTACTGATCTTCATGCGCGTGAGAAGTGTCGACATGTACTTTACCAAGTACCTCGGCGAGGAGTCGACATCGCTCAACGGGTTTCCGATGCAACCCAACCGTGTCTACCTTTTCTCGCACGGTAGTACGATCAAGACACAGGGTGGCGATGCGCTGTACTACAGCGATATTGTTGCCAATTTCAACGAAGAGCTGAAGACGACCCGGTTGTCGTTCAATGCAACCATCGACGAACTCGTCTTCCCCAACGGCACCATAGGGCTCCGGAATGTGGTCATATCGGAAGGACCGGGCAAGCTCATTGGCATCATGGGTGCCAGCGGTGCAGGAAAAACCACGCTTCTCAATGTGCTCGCTGGTCTTGTGGAGCCGACTAAAGGTCAAATCCTCATTAACGGCTTCGACCTGCACAAGGAAAAGGACAAAATTCACGGCGTGATCGGCTACGTCTCGCAGGACGACCTCCTGATCGAGGAACTAACAGTGTACGACAACCTGTACTACAACGCCCGGCTCTGTTTCGCGGGCATGAGTGAAGAGGAGCTGCACAAACGCACGATGGATATGCTGGAAAGCCTGGGGCTCGACCAGCGAAAAGACCTCAGGGTAGGTAATGTACTCGAAAAGACCATAAGCGGGGGACAACGAAAACGCCTCAATATCGCGCTCGAACTTATCCGTGAACCGGCAATTCTGTTCCTCGACGAACCGACCTCCGGACTTTCATCGCGCGACTCGGAAAACGTCATCGACCTTTTGAAAGAATTGTCGCTTAAGGGTAAGCTCATTTTCGTCGTCATCCACCAGCCCTCGTCGGACATATACAAGATGTTCGACAAGATGATCATTATGGACACTGGTGGATATCCGGCGTACTACGGTCCCCCTGTGGAGGCAGTGACGTACTTCAAAAAGTCTACACTACAGGTCGACGCCAACCGGGGACAATGCGAAACGTGCGGGAACGTTAACCCGGAACAGATCTTCAATATCATCGAAGCAAAGGTGGTCGACGAATACGGTCAGCCAACCAGCAAGCGAAAGATCACGCCCATCCAGTGGCACGACTGGTATAAGGAACGATTCCGCATTCATCGCGTAGAGGACGTCCGCGAGGAGCCACCGCATTCCCTCCAGCTTCCCAACCGGCTTGTCCAGACCGCAATCTTTACGGCGCGCGACACGCTTGCAAAGATCAGCAACAAACAATACCTGCTTGTTAACCTCCTGGAAGCACCCTTGCTGGCTTTCATCCTGGCGATTATCACTAAGTATCGAAGTGCGCCTGACGGCGGATCGTATGTGTTCCGATTCAACGAGAACTTTCCTGCATTCCTGCTGATGAGCATAATCGTTGCCCTGTTCATGGGCTTAACGGTGAGCGCAGAAGAAATCATCCGCGATCGCAAGATCCTGAAGCGCGAGTCATTCCTGAACCTGAGCTGGAACAGCTACCTCATGTCGAAGCTGTTGATCCTGTTCACCCTGTCTGCCATTCAGACGCTTTCATTCGTGCTGATCGGCAACGGCATTCTTCAAATTGAGTGGAGCATGCTGCTGCCGTTCTGGTTAGTGCTATTCACCACATCCTGCTTTGCCAATGTGTTAGGGTTGAACATTTCGTCAGCGTTCAACTCAGCAGTCACGGTGTATGTAATGATCCCCCTTCTGCTAATCCCCCAAATGGTGCTCAGCGGGTTGCTCTTCAATTTCGACAAGTTACACCACGTGATCAGCACGCGTGGCAAGGTGCCTGTCGTTGCCGACCTGATGGCGTCGCGGTGGGCTTACGAGGCGATGGCAGTTTACAATTTCAGAAACAACTCGTTCGAAAAGAACTACTACGACCTGGAGAAAGTCGAGGCCCTGGCCGACTTCAAGTCATCTTATCTTGTCAAGGAACTCGACGCAAAACGGAAATTCATAGCTACGCAAGTTCCGCCAAAGGATGACTCTGTCGCGAGCGTGGTCGAGAAAGATCTTAGCATCATCCGACGCACATTAGCGGAAGAGCCGTATTACAGGAAGGGGCTGGACGGCCTGGATCTCAACACACCGTGGACAGCGAAAGATTTTACACCGGAATTGGACCAAAAGCTGGAAGCCTACCTTGCCGGTTACGAAGAATTTTATCAAATGGCATTCAACAAAGCTATGGGCTTCCGCGAAAAGAAAATGTATGACGATGAAAACCGAAAGGAGAACCCCATAAACCTGAACGCCTACAAGAATGCCTACTTCAATGAGAGCCTGGCGGATCTTGTGAAGAACATCAAAGTAAAAGAGCGGATCATGGAATACAATGGCGAATTGATCCAGCAGATAAACCCGGTTTTTCTCGATCCCAAGCCTTCGGGTGTCCTGGACTATCGGGCTCATTTCTTCGCTCCAACGAAAAACTTTTTCGGAACATTGATTGACACCTTCGTGTTCAACCTGATTGTTATTTGGGGGATGACGGTGGTGCTGTATGTAACCCTGTACTTCGAGCTACTGCGAAAGGTGGTGGCATCGTTGACCCGTTTCGGTATGTCTGTCAAGAATAAAGCAGGCGGGTAACATTTTTGACGGGATTGCAAATTTTTTAAGAATATGGAGACTAACTTTAAAACTATGAGAATAGTATCCCTAGGTCTGATCAGCTTGCTCTTTCTTTGGGCCTGTGGTTCTTCGGATCAAAAGTCCGAAGAGCAAGATTTTATGCAGGCGCTCGACTCGGCTTCATCAGGCACACCCACCATCTCGGAGGAGGCCATCGGCGATATCCTCCAGCGCATACCCAGTCCCCTGGAAATTTCCGTGCTCCTTAAGGAAAGTGGGAGAAAATATGATGCGGGAATTCTGAACGACCCCAACAACCTGTCGAAATACAATACCAATTATAAGCGGGCACTGAACCTGGGCGTATATGGTACTGACCTGGGGTATACCAATATCTATGAACAGAACCAGGACGGACTGAAGTACATATCGTCCATTAAGACACTGGCCGACGGCCTGAACATAGGTCAGTTCTTTGATGTCGAGACCATCGGACGCCTGGCTGCCAACAGCCGCAACCTCGATTCATTGCTGCTGATCACAACCCAGAACTTCAACTCCATCAACGCCTACCTGCAGAGTCAGAACCGGGCCAACCTCAGCGTGTTGCTCCTTACCGGCGGGTGGATCGAAGCCCTCCATATTACCTGTGCCGTTGCTCAGAATAATATGGACAACCCGCAACTTCGGGAAACGATCGGGGGTCAAAAGATCATCCTCGAGAATATCATCCTGCTGCTGTCCTTCTATAAGGATCAGGACGAAAACATGGCGGCCTTGCTCGCCGACCTGGAGGCGCTAAAAAGGGCTTACGACAATGTGAAAATTACTTACATTTACAAGGAGTCAACCTTCGAGGTTGTGGACGGTGTCATGGTTATTAAGGACAACAGTTCAAGTTCGATCGAAATTACCTCAGAAGATATAGTCAACATAACCAACCTCACAGATTCGATACGTAACAAGATCATTAGCTAATTAAGGATGTTGTATATGAAAAAGTTTGTCTTTTGCGTTTTGTCGCTGTTTACACTTAGCATTCTGGAGGTGATCGGTCAATGCGACGCTGAGGCCTACAGCAACCAATGCATTCCGAAATTGGCGACTGGATTTAACTTCTTAAAGAGCTATAAAATCGAAAAGGGTTCGAAGGATTTTGTTGAATACTCCTACGTATTCACAAAAGGAACCCAATATATGATCAATATTTGCGCCGATGGACAAGGTACTGACGGCATCGTTGTAAGCCTCTTCGACTCCAATCGGAACAAAGTAGCCACCAGCAAAGTAAACGGCCAATATATAAGCGCAATCGCGTACCCCTGCAACACTACCGGTATATACTACATTCAGTATACGTTTGATGGATCGACGGGGAATTGCGGAGGCAGCGCGCTTGGATTCAAGAGATAATAAGCAGATGCAGACGCAGGCCGGTCGATCACAGCGCACTGCACCTGCACCTGCATCTGCATCTAAATATCACCAGCCCCCCCTATGCACGACAGTGGCGCTTGCCTGCGCACGCGGCAAGATGGTAACATCGGTGAGCACGACGTGGTCCGGCAGGTGAAGGATGTACCGGATCACCTCGGCGATATCGTCAGCGGTCAGTGGCTTGAGCCCTTCGTACACAGATTTCGCGCGGTCAGCATCTCCTTTGAAACGTACGAGCGAGAACTCGGTCTCCGCCATACCGGGACTCACTACTGTCACTTTGATCCCCGCGGCATTAAGGTCCAGACGCATGCCTTTCGTGATCGCATCCACGGCAAACTTGCTTGCACAATAGACCGCGCCTTTCGGGTATACTTCTTGTCCCGCGATGGAGCCGATATTAATGACATGTCCGCTCTTCCGCTCTACCATACCAGGGAGAATCGCCCGCGACACGTATAGCAATCCCTTCACATTGATATCCATCATCGCATCCCAGTCGTCCACATTACCGGATTGAATGGGATCGAGGCCGTGCGCATTGCCGGCGTTATTGATGAGTACATCCACCGTATTCCACGGGACTTCCAGCGATGCCAGGGCCTTTTCGGTTGCCTGGCGGTCGCGCACATCGAAAGAAAGTGTGTGGACGTCTGTTTGTGTTGCAAGTTCAGACCGCAGCGTCTCCAGGCGATCTTTCCGTCGGCCGCAAAGGATCAGATTAAAAGCATTGCGGGCAAGGATGCGCGCCGTCGCCTCGCCAATCCCCGACGTGGCTCCGGTAATAAGGGCTGTTCGTTTGTTCATTCTTTACTGGAAGAGCAAATAAACCGTAACCGTGTTCATGGTAACCCGCTGAAGCGGCTGGCCGAACACGTTGTTACGGTTGCCAAGCATATCCACTACGCCCCGTGCGTAGCGTATTTCGGGTGAGAATTTAAAGAGGGGATAATAAAGATCAAAACCGAATCCAGCTTCGAGACTTATGTTGAAACGTTCGAGCTCAAGCGCGTCGGTAGCTGCTTCCAAATCTTTCTTGCCCGACGCTTCAATCGACGGTGTAACGCCGCCGATCATATACATGCGGACGTTGCCACGTCGCACAGATTTATACTTCGCCAGCAGCGGCAACTCCACCATCGTGGTTTCAACCAAGTGATCGATAGGGACGTCGTTGGTGAAGACGTATTTGAGTTTATGTTCGTAGAAAGAAACTTTGGGCGTGACTCGCAGATCCAAAAATTCAGTTGCCCGGTAGTTGACGATAAAGCCCAGGGAGAAACCCGCCGACCATTCGGGGTGTACTGCGTACAGCGTGTCGAAGTCGGGCGTTACAAACCGATCGGAATATTCCAGTTGCAGCGCAGACGAATGCAGGCCAATAAGAAAGCCATACGAAAATTTACGTTCGTCGTAATTGGGATTGTTCTTTCGCGTCCACTTCTTCCCCTGGCCAAAGCATCCTACGGATACGACCATGGCCACAATCAGGCACGCTATTTTCGGGCGCTGTAAACCGAGCTTATTCCAAATGTAAGTGCCTTGCATGCAGTATGCTTAAATCCCACTTTTTTGAGTATGGTCGTGAACCGCTCACCGTCGGGAAACTCCCTTACGGATTCGGGAAGATACCGGTACGCTGATCTGTCCTTCGAAACCAGGCTCCCGATCCGGGGCAGGATAAACCGGAAATAAAAATTGAAAATCTGCCGGAACGGAAACATCCGGGGTCTTGAGAATTCCAGGATGATCAGTTGCCCACCGGGCCTGAGTACGCGGTGGATTTCCTGAAGGCCCCTTTCCAGGTTCTCGAAGTTTCTCACCCCAAATGCAACGGTCACGGCATCAAACTTATTTTCCTCAAACGGAATATTTTCCGAATCACCCTTTAAGAGTTCGATTCTTTCGCCCAATTTCCTTTCAGCAAGCTTAGCCCGTCCTTTACTGAGCATTCCTTCCGAAATATCGATACCGATAACCTTGTCAGGATTGAGGGTCAAGGCCTGAATTGCGAAATCGCCGGTTCCCGTGGCCACGTCAAGAATATACTTCGGCTTATCATCGCGGAGCATGCGGATAGCCTTTCGCCGCCAACTCCGGTCGATTCCCAGGCTCAACAGGTGGTTAAGGAAGTCGTACCGGGCGCTGATCGTGTCGAACATCCGGGCTACCTGCTCCTTTTTTCCTGCAGATTCGTGCTTGTATGGAACTACCGACATCATTTCCCGCGTCACCGAGGGCGGGAAGTTACTACTTTTCAGACAGATTGAAGCTGGTCACTCGCCAATTACCAGGAATTCGACCCGGCGGTTCAATTCCCTGCCTTCCCTTTCATCGTCGTTGCTGGCGAGCGGACGCGATTCGCCGTACCCTGTGGCTTTAATGCGCCGACCATCGATGCCCTTGCCGGTAAGGAAATCCTTTACGGCTTCGGCCCGTTTCCTGGAAAGGAACATATTGTAAGCTTGCGTACCGATGTTATCGGTATGACCGGATATCTCCACGCGGATATTGGGATTTTGCTGCATCATACGTTCGAGTTTATTCAACTCGTTATACGATTCATTTTTGAAAGACCATTTGTCGAAGTCGAAATAGATGTTCCGAAGTACGCCGCTTACTCCTACAGCGAGTTTCCGAAGCGCCACGGTACGGTTGATCGTCTGCGGCTCCGGCCCGGCACCAGGGAGTTTCACTGTTTCGTTGAGGAAGACATATCCGTCCAACTCAACAGAGAGCCTGTAGTCCTTTTCCTGCGGTCCGGCAATGGCAAAGTCGGTCACTCCATTTCCCGAGCGCGTGGAAGCGACAATCACGTTATCGCGAAGACCCTGAAGGCGTACCCTGGCGTTGAGTGGTGACTGTGTCTCGGCATCCACAACCGACACTACGTAATGAAGTGGTACGGTTGCCGCCGGCTTTTCCGGAGTCGTAACAGGATCCTTTTCTACCGTTTGAACCGGTTCCTTTCGCGTCGTATCAGCAGAGGCTACAATCGGCTCGGTGTCTTTCAACCCTTCGGGAATAGTGATCATATAGATATCCGTATACCCCATGCCATCTTCCCGTACCGAAGAGTAGTACGCGCGCTTGCCGTCAGAAGACGCAACGAAGTAGACGTCATCATCCGGCGTGTTGATGGGATAGCCCAGATTTTCGGGATCACTCCACTCGTTCGTCTCGGGGTTGAATACGGATTTGAAGATATCGTGGCCGCCCATACCCTTGTGTCCCTTACTGCTGAAGTAGAGGGTCACGTTGTCCTGGTCGATGAATGGACCTTCCTCGTCGAATTCTGTGTTGATCTTGGGTCCAAGGTTGCGTACGTTGGACCATTGTCCTTTGCTGTCAAGCGTCGCCCGGTAGATGTCGATGCCGCCAAATCCGCCCGGACGGTCGCTTGCAAAATAAAGTGTCCTCTCATCTGAGGACATTGAAATGGATTTTTCGTTAAAGCTGGAATTGATGATACCGGGCAAAGGTACGGGTGGACCCCATTCGCCGTTGGCATTGCGCTCGCTGTAGTAGATGTCTCCGCCGTTGTCGTCGTTATAGATGAACAGCGTATTACCGTCCTTCGACAGGGCAAGGTTGGAGTTGTGATATGGTGTGTTGACGACTGGCCCGATGTTCCTGGCCCGTTCCCACGTGTCGCCTACCCTTTTGGAAATAAAGATATCCTCAAAGGGTTTGTTGTCTTCGAACACGTTTTCGTTGAGGTTGTCTTCCCTGCGGCGTGAGGTGAAAATGATCTCGGTCTCGTCGCCGTTCAACACGGGGGCATAGTCTTCATACTCCGAGTTTATTTCTCTGCCGATGTTTACAATGGAGTAATTCCCCGGGTTGGCGACAAATTCCTTTCCGTTCTGGCACTCGTAGATCGCGCGATCTACCACTGCCAGGTCAACTTTATCCCGGCCCTGATAGTTGGGCTTTGCGGCGAGCCGTTCCTTATCCATGTTGTAGTATTCGATGGCCTTGTCGAAGTTGAGGCCCATCTGGTAACTCCTGCCGATCCAGTACTGGATGTCGAAGCGGTAGTCCGGGTCTTGTCTGAAGACGCGCAAAAAGTATTTCACCGCCAGGTCCTTGCCAATAGTGCGCATGTGCAATTCACCGGCTTCAAAGTTTGCCCTTAGAAACGTTGTATCCAGGTCAGCTGCCCGGACCATGATTTCCCGCACGTCATCATAGGCCATAGACCCCTCGATCATGCCCTCGGCGACTTCAACATACTGTCTCGCCTGCTCGGGATCCTGCTCCTGACCGAAGGATGTGGAAAAAAAAGCAAAAATCAGAGTCAAAAAAGCCAGTACTCTAACGATACTGTACATTGTCAAAAAATATTTAACAATAAAATTATATCAAAAAAACGTACGCTAGGTGCCAATATAGAAAAAACTGGCGATTTGGCCGCACATTTTAATTGCGTAAACTCGCCGAACCTTACATTCTTAGTATTTTGGGTTTCAATCATTACTTTAACAATCTCACACCCCTATCGATGGAAATCCGGAAGGCAGTTTTTGTTGCCAGCAACGACCATGTTAGCAAGTGCCCGAAGCCGGATAAACCGGAGTTTGCCTTCATCGGGCGCTCGAACTCTGGCAAATCGTCGCTGATCAACATGCTCGTGCAACGCAGGAATCTTGCGAAGACATCCCAGCATCCGGGAAAGACACGAACGATCAACCATTACCTCATCGACGACACGTGGTACCTTGTCGACCTCCCCGGTTATGGGTATGCATCAGTAAGCAAAAAGGTAAAGGAGGGATGGGGACCCATGATCGAGCAGTACCTGCTCAAGCGAGAGAACCTTTACGCGCTCTTTGTCCTGCTCGACGCACGTCATCCCCTTCAACAAATCGACGCGGATTTCATAACGTGGGCAGGACGTGCCGGCATCCCGCTCTGCCTGGTATTGACCAAGGCCGACAAGCTGTCGGCAAATGCGCTCACTACGAACCGCGACGCCATCCGCAGGCAACTCCTGGAGATCTGGGAAGAACTTCCACCGTTCGTAGTAACATCTTCAGTCAGGAAGACCGGCCGCGAGGAACTCCTGGCGATAATCTCCCGAGCCATTGCCGAAAAGGAATAAACTCACGCGTGCGCACAAATTTGGCAATGCCGGCGAGGATTTTTCGCAGCGATATGTTTAGTTTGCGGCCCAACCGGATACACGTATGACACTATCGCAGATCGCAAGCATTTCCGGAAAAGGAGGATTGTTTAAGGTACTGGCCCCAACCCGGTCGGCCATTGTCCTGGAGTCTCTGGACGAGAAGAAAGCACGTATGGTGGCCACTTCTCATCACAGGGTCTCCCTGCTCCATGAGATTTCCATCTACACCACCGATAAGGACGGCACCGTGCCCCTGGGCGACGTGCTCAAGAAGGTGTATGCCGAATATGGCGACGATCCTGGAGTGGATGCGAACTCCGATCCTGCAGAACTCAAAGCGTTTATCAAGTCTATTCTTCCTAACTACGACGAGTCCCGCGTTTATGTCTCCGACATCAAGAAACTTGTAAAGTGGTACAGCATACTGCTGCAGTACGCGCCGGAGACACTGCGGGATGTGGATGGAGAAGAGCCGGAGGAAGACGGTGAGAGTAAAAAATAAGAAGTAAGAAGTAAGAGGTGAGATAAGCGGTAGTCCGTACTTCTGACTGGTACCGATTACCCACTACTACTTACTTCTCACTTCTTACTGTCTGCTTCTTCCCCGCACGAGCACCTGCAGTGTAGATCGTGAGACTTGCTCGAGCAGCACGCCGTCGAGTTTGCGAAATTTCTCAAAGCTTTCCGCGTCGTAGTTCTTGACGGTAATCAGGGTCAGTCCGGCGTTATAGTACACTTCGAAATTTTTCTGTAGTTCCCGAATGAGGGCCGAAACACGCGACTCCCGGAAATCGATGCAAAACGAAAAAGATATCGCTGAATTCTGCATGACGTTGATCCGGATATCAAGCGACGACAGCTGATTGAAGATCATGCTTATCTGTTGTTCGCTGATGAATGTGTAATCTGTCACCTTGCAGGATATCAGACATTGGTTGTCTTTGAACACAACGAGGGGTGGAAGTCGCGGTATCCGGCATTCGTGAATTACCGTTCCGGGAAGCGCGGGGTCGTCAAAGCTCTTTACGTAGAGCGGAATTTTTGCATTGGCCAGCGGCTTGATCGTTTTTGGGTGTATCACCGACGCACCGTAGTACGTCATCTCCGCGGCTTCCTGGTAGGGCAGTTCGGAAAAGACTGTCGGATCGGATAACCGCTTGGGATCTGCACTCATAACGCCAGGGACATCCTTCCAAATCGTGACCGATCGTGCGGCGAGCAATGAAGCAAAAATTGCTGCACTGTAGTCCGATCCTTCGCGGCCCAACGTCGTTGTCAGTCCGGAAGGCGCCTTTCCGATGAAGCCCTGTGTAATGACGATCTTCTCCGCCAGAACCGGTCCGAGTTCACCGACCTTCTTCCGGGTCAACTCCCAGTCGACCTTTCCTTCACGGAACGTTTCATCCGTAGAGATGAAGTTCCGTGCGTCCATCCAGAGCGCAGGTAGCCCTTCTTGCAAAGCAACGTGATGAACAATCGTGGAAGAGATCAGTTCACCGAAGGCAATGATCTGATCATAGCCCATATCGTAAGGGTGAACATCGTCTAATGTCTGAAGTGCCCTTTCAAACAGTAAGTCAACGGCGGCAAAGACACCGTCCCCCGGTTTGAACAGCTCACGCATGATAGCGTAGTGATACGCCTGGAGTTCCTTGAACGCAGGGCCAGGTACGCCCGTTTTTCGGTAATGGTCGAAAACCTGCTCCAGCACATTCGTGGTCTTCCCCATGGCCGATACGACGATAAGAAGAGGAGGCTTTCCCTGATTACGGACAATGTCAATCATGTTCCGGATGGACGGCGGGTCCTTTAGCGATGCTCCTCCGAACTTGAATACTCTCATGAGAACGAATGTGGCGCGTGCATTGGCGAGAAATACGTAATATCGTGGCAAAGATCCACCGTTAACCGCAATTCAACAAGTATGGAACAATCAAGAATCGCCCTTCCCATCGGAACCGCACTTGACCGGTTCATCAAGAACAACCAGGGGCAGTTCGCTTATGCCAGCGGCGAACTGTCGCAGCTCCTTCGCGACCTTGCGCTGGCATCCAAGGTTGTAAACCGCGAGGTGAACAAAGCCGGCCTTATCGATATCATGGGTCCTATGGGCTCCCTGAACACGACGGGCGAGCAGCAACAAAAACTGGATGTGCTCGCCAACATCCGATTTACCCGGGCACTTACCAAAGGAGGAGAAGCCTGTGCCATCATCTCCGAGGAGACCGAATCCTTCACCGACCTTCAAAATGAAGGAAAGTACGTTATCGCAATAGACCCTCTCGACGGCTCCTCCAACATCGACGTCAACGTTTCAATCGGCACCATATTCTCTATCTACCGGAGAAAGTCTGCCGTAGGTAGTCCCATCAGCGACGAGGATATTCTGCAACCCGGCGAGGAACAGGTGGCGGCAGGTTATATCCTGTACGGCTCTTCGACGATGCTGGTATACACTACCGGCCACGGCGTGAACGGGTTCACGTTTGAACCTACCCTCGGGGAATACGTACTATCCCATCCGGACATGATTATCCCGGAGGACGGAACAACTTATTCCATCAACGAAGGCATGGCAAATCATTTCCCGGACAGGGTTAAGCGGTATGTTCAATTTTGCAAGGATAACGACTACCGCGCCCGGTATATCGGCTCGCTGGTAGCCGACTTCCACCGCAACCTGCTCAAGGGTGGGATATACATTTACCCCCCAACGAAGAAAGCCCCGGACGGCAAGC
The DNA here is from genome assembly GCA_032907565.1 of Cyclobacteriaceae bacterium. Lineage (GTDB taxonomy): Bacteria > Bacteroidota > Bacteroidia > Cytophagales > Cyclobacteriaceae > ZC4RG29. Next base: position 12,332 of record JAJJPK010000046.1, read on the forward strand.
TGCGGCTGATGTACGAATGCAATGCCCTCGCGTTCCTCGCCGAACAAGCGGGAGGCGCTGCGACGGACGGCGACCGGCGGATACTGTCCATTCGCCCCGCCAACCTCCACCAGCGGACGCCGCTGTTCATCGGGTCGAAGAAAATGGTTGAGCTGGCGGGCGGATTATAGGTATTACCCGATCACCGGTTACCGATTGCCCTCACCAACTCGGTCCTCCCTCCCGCCTACCGCGCGAAATTCTCTCTTCGGACTATCGCACACATGGCAGGTATAGGTATCAGGTAAATCTTCGAACGGAACACCAGGAGGAATGTTAGCGAAGGGGTCTCCGTAGTTCTTGTCGTATATCGTGAGGCAATTCGTGCATTGATAGCTCGTAGAGATGGCATAGGGTGCAGTGGTCTTTGATCTCGGTGAGACCGGTTCACGCTCAGGATTCAGCTGACGGAAATACAGCTTGCTCAACTCAATGAGCAGCGCCGGGATTACCTCCTTGCGCACATTCTGCGCGTATACCTGGTAGGCAATGTTGTTGGGATTGAAGTCGCGGGCATAAAGTATATTATATCGCTCAGCATTCTCGATCGTGATGTCCTTTTCGATCACGATCGATGTAAAGAAAATCATGTCTCGCTTCGTCTTGATGGTAAAGGTCAGCCCATGCGTGCTGATATCCTGTTGGTCGAGTTCCCGCACCAGGAAGCGTTTAAGTTCAAGAGCTTCGTTGTCTATGACTGGCAGATGCCAGTTCAGTTCGAGCGATGAATGCCGTTCGTTAATCCCGAACTTTCCCATAAGCTTTTCCCACCGAATACGGTCTGCCGATTTGATCCCTTTGATCACAAAGGCCTTCCAGGGAATAATGTTGATCTTCGGAATGTTGGTATCCTGGCAAAGCCGGCACGCAGCGCTCATAAAATCCACGTCATATCTGTTGTTGCGCCAATACAATCCCAGTGAATACAGGTTGTTCAACATGGCGTTGAGCCCTTCGTAGTAGGGCATGATATTATCCGGATAAGCGAGCACTTCACGGATTGGTCGGGACGTGATCCGCTCCCTTGCCTGAACGAGTGTAAAAAGTTCATCCACTGAGGCGGTCGTGAAGGTCAGGACAAGCTCTTCGAGGATCCTCGCCAATTTCGCAATATCCTGCGTAAAGATCGTGGTTGGCCAACACTCAACGCGATTGCCATTGCGAACGTACAGGTACCAGTAGTTCTCCTCCCGTGAGGCGATAAAGTTAAGTTCCCCGGTGAATAGCGGCACTATACTTTGCGCCGGGTCGACTATGTTAATCTTGAGTTTCGGGCGGAAGTCGAAATTATCGATGACAAAATGATACGTATCTTCCTTAACCCAGGGTGTTGTCTCTGTGATATGCACCGCCGCATAGGAACTGACTATGTTCTGATACTCCGATTGATCACTTCCTACTTCGAAGTCGATGCCGATGGCACGAAATGCGCTTGTTAAGAAGTTCGGGTCGGCGCCATTGGAAGGAAACATGATATCCTGACGTGAACCGAACATAACGTAGCGGTTTCCAAGCTTTCTGGACAAATCGATAATGCGCAATAGATCTGCCGGAGAGAGTATCCCTCCCATGACGAACGCCCGGATCAAATCGCGTTTCCTGGTCTCCATATCAGGCCATGCTTCCAGTCAAAAATGAATATTTTTTTCGAAGGCAAGTGCACCTGAAATCGAGCATCGTATTTCAAACGTTTACGGTAGATACTTGCAGGATACGTTGCACCTCCGGTTTGCAGCTCCCACACCCAAAACCGGCACCCGACGCTTTACATACTTCTTCCAGCGTGGAGCATCCCGACTGAATTATGCGGATCAGATTGCCTTCACCGACCTGGTTACACGAACACACGAGTCTTCCAGCGACAGGGTCCTGCACCTTACCGGAGCGAAGCAATTTCAAGCGCCTGTCTGATAGCTCGATGCGGCTTTCGATGAGCGATTTAAACTCCGCAAACTCCGATTTATCGCCGATCAAGATTGCTCCGACAAGTCGATCATCTTTAACGATGCACTTCTTGTAGTAACGCATGGCTCGGTCGATAAACAAAATTTCCTCATAGCCGCTTTCTCCGGCGGGTGTTTCCGGCATGCCAATGGAGCACAAATCCAGATCGGAGAATTTCAGGATGTTCATGAAGACGGCACCTTCAAACCGGGTCACCACATCTCCATTGAGACAGGCTGCCACCACATCGGCCTGCTTTTCTGCCGCTGACGTAATGCCATACAGCTTGCCCTCGTGTTCCGCGATTTCACCCATAGCGAAGATGTCCGGATCATTGGTTTGCATGTAGTCATTGACAATGAGTCCACGACCCAGTTCCAATCCTGAGTCGGCAACGAATTCGACATTGGGCCTTGTGCCCACGGCATAAATTATACTGTCAGCAGCAATCGTCTTACCACTCTTCAGGCTCGCCAGCAACGAACCGCGAGTTCCTGTCAGATCAATGTGCTGTACTTCGTCGTTAAGGTGTACTCTTATGCCTTTTTCTTCAACGAAATCAAGCAGCAATTCCCCCGCAAGTGCGTCTATTTGACGTTCCATCAACCGACTGCCCAGGTGGACAATGGAGACATCCATATCGCATTCGCGAAGCGAGGCCGCCAACTCCAACCCAAGCAGGCCTCCACCGATCACGAGAACTTCTCCTCCCCGACGGATGCGTTTTTTCAGGGCATCAGCATCGCGCCGCGTTCGCATTGTAAAGACTCCGGGAAGATGCATGGGAGCTTCTTTGGGTACGTTGGCCTTGCTACCTGTCGCAAGGATTAACTTGTCATAGCGGTGCGATTGACCGTTTTCATCAACGACAGTTTTTCGATGACGGTTAATCCCGATGATTTCCGTTCCTGCATGCAAGACCACATTGAGTCCTTCCAGCGCGGCTTTGCTCAGCTTCTGAAGACGGGGCCAGGGCAGTGCACCGCTGATGTATTCTGGCAAGAGAACCCGGTTGTAGAAACTGTCTTCTTCTCTTGAAAAAATATGAATCTCATCATCGGTATTCAGTGCGCGGTGACTCATCAGGAAACGATAAGCGGCTGCACCTGCGCCGACGACAACAATCTTTTCCGGTGCACGCCGATACTTCTTCACCTCTACCGCCGAAAACTTGAAATCCGGTTCTTTGGATATGGGATCGACTCGTTGCGACGTTAGGTTATTGGCCCGCACCAAGTCTGACGTCAATATCTTTCCCCAATGCATAGGCAGGAACACAACGCGTTTTCGGACGCTATCCATTACCCGTGCTCTTACACGCGTCTCTCCCCTTTCATTTTCAATGGTCACGACGTCGCCCTCTTCGATACCCCTTACAGCAGCGTCTTCGGGGTGGATCTGAAGGAACGGGCCATCTATGTGCTGGCGCAGCTTGTTCACCTTCCCGGTTTTTGTCATGGTATGCCATTGATCGCGAATGCGACCCGTTGTCAATATGAGGGGATAGCGCGGATTGGTGATAACAGGTATTTCATCTTTGGATGGTGGCAGATCCGAAAATCGTGCCCGCCCGTCAGGCGTATAAAACCTGCCATTCGCAAACAATCTGGGTGTCCCCGAATGCTCCGGTGTAGGCACGGGCCATTGCAGCGATCCGGATGTCTTCAGTCGTTCGTGATTGACTCCGCTAATATCGAGATTGGTTCCGCGGGTAAGCGCAGCATGCTCGGCGTAGATCTCCGAAGGCGACGTATAGTCAAACCCTGGGAATCCCATGGCCCTCGCGAACATGCAAAGAATTTCCGCATCAGGAAGGGCTTCGCCCGGGGGATCAACGATCTTTGGCAGATAGGTGATGCGCCGCTCCGAGTTTGTCATCGTGCCCTCCTTTTCCATATGGCCGGCAGCGGGAAGAATGAGGTCGGCGAATTCCAGCGTATCTGACTTTCGTGAGATATCCTGAACAACGACAAACCGGGCCTTGCGCAGGGCCGCTGAAGCACGGTTAAGGTCCGGCAGGCTCACCATAGGATTGGTGCATACAATCCAGACCGCCTTAAGCTTTCCCTCTTCCAGCGCGGTGATCATCTCAGTAGCAGTAAGTCCCGGCTTATCGGAAATTCTCCGAACGCCCCAAAACTTCGCCACTTCCTCACGATGGGCTGCATTGGCGATGGATCGATGCGCAGCAAGGGCTGTAGCCAGGCCACCCACTTCACGGCCGCCCATAGCGTTAGGCTGGCCCGTGAGGGAGAAGGGTCCGGAACCCGGCTTACCGATGTGGCCTGTCAGAAGGTTGAGGCTGATCAGCGAAAGGTTCTTCTTCACACCAATCGCACTCTGATTGAGGCCCATAGCCCACATCGTCAGAAAGCCCCGCGCTCCGCCTATCCAGGATGCAGCGGTCCTAATGTCTTCTACGGAAACGCCGCAGATCTGTGAGGCCTCTTCCAGTGAGGTTGCAAATACAGCATCGCGGAACGATTCGAATCCTGACGTATGGCCTGCGATAAACTCATAATCAACGTCGCCATTTTCGATCAGAACACGGGCAACCGCATTGTATAGCCAAACGTCAGTACCAGGGATGATGGGAAGATGCAGATCGGCAATCGAGGTGCTTTCAGTTTTTCGCGGATCCGCTATGATGATTCTTACGTCGGGATTGTTCTGTTTGTGCTTTTCGAGTCGTCTGAATAGTATCGGATGACACCAGGCAGGATTGGCTCCAGCGATAAGAAAACAATCGGCCAGTTCAATATCATCGTATGATACCGGGACAGCGTCTTCACCCAACACGCTCGCATAAGCCGCGACCGCACTGCTCATGCACAACCTCGAGTTGGTGTCAATATTGTTGGTACCGAGATATCCTTTGACGAGTTTGTTGGCTACATAGTACTCCTCAGTTAGACATTGCCCGGAAACGTAGAAGGCGACCGCATCGGATCCGTGTTGTGCAATTAAGGACCGGAATACTGCTGCAGCCCGTTTCATCGCCTCAGACCAACTCACGCGCTCGTAGGGGTGATGTCTGCTCCATCGCATTTCAGGATACAATAGCCTGTCGGTACGGTCCTGAACGACGTAGTGCAGATTCATTCCCTTGGAGCACAGCATACCCTTGTTGACGGGGTGATCTTGATCACCTTCCACCGTAATCTGCCCCTTGCTGTCTTTTCGTACAACAATACCACACCCGACCCCGCAATAAGAGCAAGTGGATTTGTAACTCGTCGCGCTGCCTTTCTTCACCTGTTTATCGCCAATGTTTATACTAGTGATCCGGTAAATTGATCAAGGGATTAGTCAGGATTCTGTTTCGATCATACCTGGCATGCGTGCCCACCGCCAGCATCATGGCCAGGGCCGACACAGCTGTAACTGCCACTCCAATAATAAACAGACTTCGCTGGTAGGAGATGTCGTTAGAGGCGAAGAGCATGCCCGCGAACACAGCGCCCAGATTTCCGCCTGCTCCGACAATTCCCGAAACTGCGCCAATAGCCCTTTTGTTGATGAATGGCACAACGGCATATGTAGCCCCATTGGACATCTTGAGAAAAAGCGCAAAGATGAGCATCGCTACAATCGCCCACACAAGAACATCCATGGATGCGAAGAGCATGATTCCCAGACCTTCGAGAAGAAGAAAGATTCCCAGTATGGTGAATCGTCCCCTAAGACCGTATCGGTTGCCGGCTTTGTCTCCGAAAATACCTCCTAAAGCGCGGGCGAAGAGATTCATCAATCCGAAGAGACCGGCGATGATGCCGGCTTCCTTCAGCCCCAACTGAAAATGATCGACGAAATAAAGCGTGGCTATGTTGTCGATGGTGATCTCTATCCCAAAGCATGCGGCGTACGCCAGGAAAAGTATCCAGACCCGGTAATCCTTGCAGGCGCTGATAAAGCTTGTCTTCTTCTCCGGGGTTTCACTTGTATCGCGCGACTTTTCCCTTTTTATCTCTGACAAATTTCCGTCGGGCGTATCCTTCGTGAAGAAATAGTAGATGACGCCCATGCCCAGGAGAGCGATGCCCGGTATGACCATGCTGTATCGCCAGGCCTGTTCATCCGTGTACCCCAGACCGACAAATGCAGCAAAGATCATCGGCATGATCATCAGCGTTACGCCGCCACCCATGTTGCCCCAGCCAGCAGCCGTCGCGTTGGCCGTGCCGACAACATTTGGTGCGAACATTACGGACGTGTGGTATTGCGTCACGACGAACGATGCGCCGATTACGCCAATCGCGAGCCGGAACAGGAGAAAGGATCCATAGCTGTCGCTTAGCCCGATGAACATGACCGGGAGTGATCCCAGGATCAAGAGGACCGTGTAGGTGATGCGCGGACCAATCCTGTCGCACATCCATCCGATGAGCAAACGGGCGAAGATGGTGATGGCCACCGAGGCAATAATGATATTGCCTATCTGCGCCCGGGTAAGGCCCAGATCCTCCCTGACGACCGGCATAAGGGGGGCGATGCCAAACCAACCAAAAAAACAGGCGAAAAATGTAATCCAGGTGATGTGAAACGTCCGCATGGACGTCGTGCGGAAATCCAGCAGCTTGATCCTTTTCGCTTTCGGCATAACGTATTTCTAAGTATTAATTACGTAACAAGTATACGTAATTGGTTCCTATGAAATACGTATTTATACTTAAATAATCACGTAAACGAGAGAAACGGCCGGAAAATCGATTGCGGAAAGGCCTGGTGATTCGGATTCAGGAAAGATCCGGCTAAGCCGTCAAATGAGATTTTCCTTCACCACTTTATTGACCATGTCGATGGCGTTATTCACCCCGAGCTTTTTCATGATATTGAAGCGGTGGGTTTCGATGGTGCGGACGCTCTTGCCCAGAACATCGGCAATTTGCTTGTTCTGTTTACCGTCAATGACCAGACGGAGGATTTCCTTTTCTCTACGGGTGAGGTGATAGGGGTCGCGCGGCAACTCGGAGGCGCTCTTTGAGGGCTTAGCGTTCAGTAGGCGATTCGCCAGCACGTTGGATACAGACCCGCTGAAATATTTATTGCCGGTACTGATTTGTTTCAGGGCGCGAATGAATTCATTCTTGTCGGTATCCTTGAGCAGGTATCCATAAGCGCCTGCGTCGAGTGCTTGCAGGACGTAGTCCTCTGAGTCATGCATGGAAAGAATAACCGCCTTAGTTCCCGGCGCCACCTCAGGCAATCTGGCGGCAGCCTCGAGGCCGGTCATGCCAGGCATGCGGATGTCAAGCACCAGGATATCAGGATGCAGTTGTCGTGCCACCTCGAGCGCTTCTGCGCCGCTGCCTGCTTCGCCGACGACCCGAATATCGGGATCGGATTCAAGCATGGCTTTTATGCCGTTGCGTACTAGCACGTGATCATCGGCCAGCACGATATTTATTGTACCGTTCATGGTTACGCTTCAACCGTGGCGGAGTTCCGAAGGGGTACGGTAAGTCGTACGGTAGTACCTTCCCCCGGCGCCGACTTGATGTCCAGATTGCCGTTAATATACTCGGTTCTTTCGTACATGTTAAAAAATCCCCGCCCTGATTCTTCGATATTGATGTCGCGGGCTTCTACGATTTTCTCGTCAAATCCACGCCCTGTGTCACTTACCGTGATGACCAGGTCATTTTCGTCCTGCCTCAAAAGCACGTCAATTTTAGGGGCGCCTGAATACTTTATCGCGTTGTTAATGGCTTCCTGAACGATCCGGAAGATGTTGTTTTCCACCTTTTGCGGAAGGCGGTAGGTCATGCTCCCCTCTGTGCGGAACTCCAGCGTCGTATCCGTGAGCTTGCCAATTTCCTGTATGAACACATTTAGGGCGGCCTGTAGGCCGTAGTCGCCCAGCACGGTGGGCTTGAGGTTGAACGTCACCTTGCGGACCTCCTTGATCACATCCTTAATACCCTGTTTGATCTCAGCCAGTTTGCGGGTATTTTTTTCGCCGGAGCCGCTGTCCATCGACTCAATCTGAAATTTCAGAGACGTCAACATCTGGCCAATGCCGTCGTGAATGTCCATCGCTATGCGTTTGCGTTCCTCCTCCTGCCCTTCCAGGATCAACACCGAACGGAATTTCTGTTGGTTGATTTTCTTTTCCACTTCGGCCCGATTCTTCTGTCGCATGGTGCGTTCCGCGTGTTTCTGCCGGGTGATGTCCGATCCCATCACAAACAACTCATCCACTTCGTCACCGTTTGCGTAAATCGGCACAATCGTGACAGCAACAGCTGTTTCTTCATTGCCCGCGCCGTTGAAAATAACTTCGGTCTGAATCGTACGTCCCTCCGACACCTGTTCAACAACGTGATCCATCCAATCATCGCCAAGGCCCGAACCAGGGAACAGGTCACACAATCGCATGCCCGACTCAATGCTTGAAATGCCGCTCAGCTCTGAAAAATTTTCAGCGATGAAACTTACGTTTCCGCCCCGGTCGGCCTTTGCGAACAGTTTAGGATTCTCAACCGGCTCATTGATCTGCGACAGTTGCTCATAGGATTTTTCCAGGGAACCGTACAGCGCTCCGATCTCCTTCGTCAACTGACGCGCGTTTTGCTCGGAGTTGATGAGCTGGTTAATGGTCTTGTTAACCCGTCGGGCAGTTGGCCGGAACACAAACACCAGTTCGAGAACAATGACGACAAGCGCAATTAGCAGAAGGGTATATTCGAGCCTGCTCAGCCTTCTCACCTTGGCATGGGCCTCGGCGTCGTATTGAAAAACAATTCTGTCCATACCGCTGAGAAAGGCGGCCTCATGGGCGATGATGCGCTCAATACTTGGCCTTAGCGCATCGTAGTCGGTCAACGGGTCAGCGCGCAGCTTTTCCGTGATCTCCCATCCGTTCGTGTACATTGTCTCGAACGAAGCGCTCGTGCTGTTGAACATCGCTGCGACGGTTTGACTGTTGTTGCCGGGCAGACCGAGACTGTCATTTCCGTTGAGCAGACCATCCTGCGACAATTTCCACAGGACAAGGGCCGGGCTGAGCTCTTCGAGAACCTTTTGCCTTTCTGCCGAATCCTGGTCGGGGGCTAAGAACAAAGCAGCTTTGCTGATGCGTTGACTCAGCATCCGTTGTCGCCCCGCAACGTTGATCACATGCGAATCCGTGAGCTGCGCCCGGAGGTGTCGCTGAATCAGCAGCTGTCCCACGAGCAGGGAGCACGCCACGACACTCAATGCGAGGACATACAACAAACCCAGCCGGCTGAAGCGGTTGATACTGTGTTGCGCGCCGTTGAATTTGAGATTCATGTACCGTCAAAATTAGGCAAATTCCCGCCTTGGCCGACAAAAGTCAGTAGGGTAGCGAATAACCTATTCGGGCACACCAATGAAGACGAATCCGTCTTCAACCTTAACCGGAAATACGGTTATTTGGTCTTCCTCGGCATTGAGACACTGACCTGACTTGAGGGAAAAGGTTCTCTTGTGAAAAGGACATGCCACCTTCGGCTCGCCGGCCTGCGATCCTATTAAGCCCCTGGAGAGTACCATTTGCATCTTGTGAGGGCATTGATTCTGGCAGGCGTACCATTCATTTCGCCTGGCGAAATTAAAGACAGCAATCTGAAGGTGCCGATATTGAACGCATGCACCACCGTCAGCGGGAAATTCGCTCACGCGTGCTGCTCTGAACCAGGAGGTCACGCCTGTTGCATCAGATTGTATAGGTCTCGTTTTTTTCATTTGAAGAATCTCTTAAAACGTTGTCATGTATTCTTGTTCCAGTCAACAGGGCACTTCTGCCCACGCATTGTCACGAACTGAAGGGTGTCATCATTGTCTTCGCTGTTGACAAAATGCCGGTATTGCGCGCGCAGGTGCGGAGACTCAACAACACGCTTCCATTCACATTCATAGTTAGCGATGAGATCCTGTATCTCTTTTTCGAGCGTCTCACCGATTCCAAGCGAATCGTTGACGATTACGTCGCGCAGATACTCCAGGCCACCTTCCATTTTGTTAAGCCATGTGGCGGTTCGGGTAAGTGGATCGGCTGTTCGGATGTAGTACATCAGGAAACGATCGACGAGTTTTACACATGTTTCTCTATCGACATCCGCGACAAGCAATTTAGCGTGCTGCGGCCGCGCTCCTCCATTTCCGCAGACATACAGGTTCCATCCGTTCTCCGTAGCGATGATCCCGAAATCTTTGGATTGTGCTTCGGCGCATTCGCGAATACACCCTGACACGGCACCTTTGATCTTGTGCGGTGCACGAAGCCCCTTATAGCGGTTTTCAATGAATATCGCGAATGAGACGGAGTCCTGTACGCCGTACCTGCACCACGTAGAGCCTACGCAGCTCTTAATAGTGCGCAAGGCTTTGCCGTAGGCATGACCACTTTCAAACCCTTCTGCAATCAACTCTTCCCATATATCGGGAAGTTGGTCGACACGTGCGCCAAACATGTCGATGCGTTGGCCACCCGTAATTTTGGTATAGAGGTTATACTTCTTAGCAATGCGTCCGATGGCCATCAGTTTAGCCGGCGTGATTTCTCCACCGGGAATTCGTGGAACAACCGAGTACGTGCCCCCCCGCTGAATGTTTGCCAGGTACCTGTCGTTGGTATCCTGAATGGTTGGCAGTTCCGGTACGGGTTCATTCCAGGCGCTCGCCAAAATGGAGGCGACGGCAGGTTTACAGATCTCACAACCGTCGCCTTTCCCGTGTGAGTCGAGCAGGTCATCAAATGTTCTGGCGCCGGTCACGCGAACAATATCGTATAGCTCCTGGCGCGAATAGTCGAAATGTTCACATAGCGATTTTCCTATCGTATGTCCTAGCGACTCCAGCGTCTGCTTGAGAAGGTCGTTGACAAGAGGGGTGCAACCTCCGCATCCCGTGCATGCCCGAGTGGCTTTCTTAATGTCTTCAATTTTCGTCGCACCGTGCTGCGTCACCTGGCCGACAATGTCAGCCTTGGTGACGTTCTCGCAAGAACAGATTTGCGCAGTATCCGGTAAGTCGCCAACCCCTCCCCCCTCTTGTTCATGTGCACCTGCGCCGATGCCGATGAGTGCCTCTGGGTTTTCCGGGAGCGGCATGCGATTCACTACCATCTGGTGAAGCATATTGTAAGCGGAAGCGTCCCCAACCAGGATTCCGCCAACCAGGTATTTTCCATCCTCGGACACATTGATCCGCTTGTAGACTCCCTTTCGCGTATCCTTAAAGGCTATCGGAACACTACCTGGTGTCTCTGCAAAAGGATCGCCGAAGCTGGCAACATCAACACCGATGAGCTTCAGTTTGGTCGACATATCGAAACCGCGGAACGATCGCGACACATCGCTGTTGAGTTGTCGCACAACAACCTCCGCCATTTCGTAACCTGGCGCCACTAACCCGTACACCATGTTGTTGTGAGAAACGCATTCGCCTATGGCAAAAATTGATGCGTCATCAGTCCGCATGTAATCATCGACCACAATGCCACCACGGGCAGCCACGCGCAACCCGCATGCCCTCGCAAGTTCATCCCGCGGACGAATTCCTGCCGATATGACAAGCATGTCTACGGCAAGGCGACTTCCATCGCTGAATACCAATCCCTCCAGCTTTCCGTTCCCCTCAATAGCCTGCGTATTTTTTCCGGTATGGACGTGCAATCCGAATTGCTGGAGTTTCATCTTCAGAACGTCCGCACCTGCATCGTCTACCTGCCGAGGCATGAGTCGCGGGGCAAACTCAACGACGTGCGTCTCGAGTCCAAGGTCCACCAGGGCCTTTGCTGCCTCCAGGCCTAGCAGCCCGCCTCCCATCACTGCCCCCCGTGACGCTTTCTTACTGTACGTTTCGATGTGATGCAGATCTTCAATGGTGCGGTACACAAAAACTCCATGGCGTTCCGTGCCTTCCATGGTCGGAACGAAGGCCGCTGATCCCGTAGCCAGTACCAGAATATCGTAGTGATCTGTACGACCGTTATGAGTGCGAATGATTTTTTGTGTACGATCAATCTCTGTTACCAACTCGCCCGTGTGTAGTTCAATGTTATGTTCTTCATACCAGGAACGCGGCGCCATCAAAAGATTGTCGCCTGTCATCCCACGAAAATAATCGCTGAGGTGAACGCGATCGTACGCGGGGCGTGGCTCCTCGCCATACACGATGATTTCGAATGCAGACGCTGCCGGACTGTTTCGCAGTTTGTCGCAAAAGCGGTAACCCACCATCCCGTTTCCGACCACAATAATTCGGCTCATTCCGTAGAATTACGTACCA